>NZ_RZSX01000774.1:0-3027 GCF_004023105.1 Mesorhizobium sp. M5C.F.Ca.IN.020.32.2.1
GCAACGACCCGCGAGGATCCATGGGGCACGGTGATCAGGACCGTTCCCGGCAAGGCCTGAGCGTTTCGGAAGCCTGTTAGAGCCGGGCCTTTTCCAGCAGGCGGCCGAGCATGAGCAGGCCCGCCGGCCAAAGGCCGAGATGGGTCTCGTTTCCCATATGGCCGAGATCGCCGGCATCGGCGAGGTCCGCGCCCCAGGCAGCGGCGAAGGCCGTTGCCTGGTCGAAGGTGACGCGCGGATCGGTGCGGCTTGCCACCACCAAGGTCGGAAATGGCAAGCGTTTCAGCGGCATCGGCGCAAATGGACGAACAAGGTCGAAGGAAGGATCAGGATTCTCGACATTGGTTGCGGCAACCAGCAATGCGCCCGCAACCTTGTTGAGTTGGCTTTCGCTGGCGCCAGCCGCCCACTTCACTGCCGTCGCCACCGCCAGCGAGTGCGCAAGCAGCACCACGCGCCGAGGTGCTGCGGCAATCGCGGCGTCGATGCGGCCAATCCAGTCCTCAGGGTTGGGCCTGTCCCATTCGGCCTGCAGCACTCGACTCGAATTGGGGAACGCCCGGCACCAATGCGACATCCAGTGATCTGGCCCGGAATTGCCGCGGCCCGGCAGGGCGAGAAAGTCGAAATCTCCGGCCGCCGAAATCATCACGCTTCCCCGAACACACGCTTGAAGATCGTCTCGACATACTTGGTATGATAGCCGAGGTCGAATTTTTCACGGATCTCGGCTTCGGGCAAGGCTGCGGTGACCTCTTTGTCAGCCAAAAGTTCGTCAAAGAAATCAGCACCTTGCTCCCACACTTTCATGGCGTTTCTCTGCACCAGCCGGTAGGCGTCCTCACGGCTGACACCGGCCTGGGTCAGCGCCAGTAGCACACGCTGCGAATGCACGAGACCGCGGAACTTGTTCATGTTCTTCAGCATGTTGTCGGGATAGACAAGCAATCTGTCGATGACACTGGTCAGCCGCGACAGCGCAAAATCGAGCGTCACGGTCGCATCCGGGCCGATCATGCGCTCGACCGACGAATGCGAGATATCGCGCTCGTGCCAGAGCGCCACGTTCTCCATCGCCGGTAGCGCGAAGGAACGCACCATGCGCGCAAGCCCGGTGAGGTTTTCGGTAAGCACCGGGTTACGTTTGTGCGGCATCGCCGACGAGCCTTTCTGTCCGGGCGAAAAATACTCTTCCGCCTCCAGCACCTCGGTGCGCTGCAGATGGCGGATCTCGACCGCCAGCCGTTCGATCGACGATGCGATGACACCGAGTGTCGCGAAGAACATCGCGTGGCGGTCGCGCGGGATCACCTGCGTCGACACCGGCTCCGGCTTCAATCCGAGTTTCTTCGCCACATGCTCTTCGACATAGGGATCGATGTTGGCGAAAGTGCCGACAGCACCTGATATGGCGCACGTCGCAATATCCTCACGCGCGTGCGCCAGCCGCTCGCGGCAGCGCGAGAATTCGGCATAGGCCTGCGCCAGCTTGACGCCGAAGGTGGTCGGCTCGGCATGGATGCCGTGGCTGCGGCCGATGGTGATTGTGTCCTTGTGTTCGAAAGCGCGACGCTTGAGCGCCGCAAGCAGGCCGTCGATGTCGGCCAGAAGGATGTCGCTGGCGCGGGTGAGCTGCACGGCAAAGCAGGTGTCGAGAACGTCCGAGGAGGTCATGCCCTGATGGATGAAGCGGGCATCCGGCCCGACAAATTCACTAAGATGAGTGAGGAAGGCGATGACGTCGTGCTTGGTGACACGCTCGATCTCGTCGATGGCATCGACGTCGAACTTCGCGGCACCGCCCTTTTCCCAGATGGTTTTGGCGGCCTCCTTCGGGATGACGCCGAGCTCGGCCAGTGCATCGCAAGCGTAGGCCTCAATCTCGAACCAGATGCGGAATCGGGTTTCGGGCGACCAGATGGCCACCATTTCCGGCCGGGAGTAGCGAGGGATCATCCGTCAGTCCTGACTTGCGAGGGCGTTCGCCCGCGTCCTAACAGAGGCAGACAAAATCCTCAACGCTGCTGCGGCGCAAACCAGATGCTGGCGAGAGCCAGCGCGGTGAAACCGAGCGGAAAATAAAGCCGGATGCCCAAAACGATGAATTGATAGAACGCCGTCGCCATTGTGTGCACGAACTGGATGGACCAGGCGATGGTCAGTGCAGGTTCATGCCACTGGGCATAGTAGGAACGGTATTGCAGCGCAAAGAGCCCACCAGTGAAGCCGATCGTGGCGGCAAGAAGGCAGACAAACGCGGCCGCCAAGGCAACTTGCCAATGCCGTCCGAGCGAGACGAGCCGCGCCAGGAACAGGCCCACCGGAAAGGCGAGCGCACCGCCGGCCGCATAGAGCAGCGAGACGAAGCGGATCTTTGCCGGGGTCTCCCAGTCGTCCAACAGCAGATTGACAAGCGCGCTGGCGCCCATCGCTGCGGCCCACAGCAGGGCGCCGCAAACCGCGACGCCCGGCGATGGCAAAGCGTTGCGGATACGATCCAGGCGGTTGTGTAAGGCGGGGAGCGGCGTCACAGCCGGCCGGTCACCGCGATCCAGCGATAGTCCGGCCCTTCGAAGCCGTATTGGCGCACCGCGATCAGCACGGCATAGGCGCTGAGGCTTTGCAAGGAAAATGTCTGCACAGCGCCGATCCGATAGCCGTTCGGGCAGCCTCTGCTTTTGGGGATCGACTTGTCCTCGTGTAGAAGCTCAGTCTTGCCGCCGTCTTTCGCTTCGATGCGCAGCAAGCGAAAGCCGTTGATCTCGCCCAGGCTCTGGCAGTTTTCGGTATCGTTCATACCGATCTCGTCGAGCCGGAACTCGAGCGGATCATCGACCGGCGAAAAGATCGGCCGCGGGTTGACTACCATGCGGAACGGATCGGCCGAAAGTTCGGTCACCGGGTTGAAGCCGGCGGTGATGCCGCGATTCGCGGTCAATTCCGCCTGCTTGATAATGGCTTCGCCTTTCTGCCGGGCTGCAAGGCGCGCTGCGTCAAGCGTTGCGTTCTCGTCGTCAAGCCGCACTC
>NZ_RZSX01000775.1:0-3021 GCF_004023105.1 Mesorhizobium sp. M5C.F.Ca.IN.020.32.2.1
GTCCGACGGTGGTCTCGTCCTCACGCTCAACGACATCAGCGAACTGCGCCGCGCAGAAGGCGTTGTGAACGAGCGTGCCGATCAACTAGCGGTGCTAAATCGCGAATTGCACGAGAAGTCGGAAACCACCTCCCGTCTGGTGAAGCTAGGGGAGCTGCTGCAGGCCTGCGTTACGTTTCCTGAAGCGTTTTCAGTGGTTGGCACCGCCATGGCCGAGTTCCTCGGCGGCTTGAGTGGGACCGTCCACCTGACCAGCGCCTCGCGCAACCTGGTGGAAGAGGTGGCGCATTGGGGCTCCGTTCGGTCGAGCGCTACCCAATTTGCGCCGGAAGACTGCTGGGCGTTGCGCCGCGGGCAGGAGCATGTCGCCGGCCCGGGCATGCTGTCGCCGCGCTGCGCCCATATCACCGAGAATGGCGGCAAGGGCTACGTCTGCATGCCTCTGGCGGCACAAGGCGAAACGCTGGGCATCCTCCACTTGTGTGAACCGAATGCGGCTGACAAACCGCAATGGCTGGCTGAGAGGCAGCAGATCCTGCGCGGCGTTGTCGATACGCTGGCATTGGCGCTCGCCAATCTGCGCTTGCGCGAGACGCTGCGGCAGCAATCGATCCGCGATCCGAACACCGGTCTGTTCAACAGGCGGTATCTCGAGGAAACCAGCAGCCGTGAACTGCGCCGGATGGAGCGCTCGGCTCAGCCGCTGGTGATCATGATGCTCGACGTCGATCATTTCAAACAGTTCAACGACACGTTCGGCCACGAGGCCGGCGACTTAGTCTTGAAGCAGGTCGCCGCCACATTGATCGAGCATGCCAGGGATAGCGATGTCGTATCGCGCTACGGCGGTGAGGAATTCGCCCTCGTAATGCCGGGATGCTCGCTGGAGGAAGGCGCTGAGAGGGCAGAGACGCTGCGCCAGGCAATCAGGCAGCTTCACTTGGCGCATCGCGGGCGGACGCTGGGCACTGTTACAGTTTCGTTCGGGGTCGCCGCTTACCCGGAGCATGGAGCGAGCTGGGCCGAACTCACGAATGCTGCGGATCACGCGCTTTACGAGGCCAAGGGTGAGGGTCGCGACCGGGTCATCGTCGCTCGCAGCAGCGCCCCCGGCGAGCGACAATTCCAGTTGGTAACATCTCCCCAAAAATAGACGGACACTCGTCTGGGCTTGATATGGCTAAAGTGTCGCTCGCCACGACGGCCCGGCGCACGCAGCAGGCACGACAGCCCCAGTCACTTGATTCATGCCGGTAGAGTTCATCAATGCTGAGCGATGCCAGAGCGGCGAAAGGCGCCTGCTTTTTCACACGCCCGCCGCTCAGGATCACCACGTCGTCGCAGAACGAGGTGGTGCTGTGATGATGGCTGATGACTATGGTCGTGCGGCGGCCGGTCCTCGACTTCAGGGTCTCGACGATTGCCGCTTCCGAAAGTCCGTCCACCGCATTGGTGGCTTCGTCCAGGATGAGGATATCGGATCGCGCACCATGGCCCGCTCGGCGTCGCCGGCCGAGGCCGCGTCGTGCCCGTAGAACATGTCGCTACAAATCGCGCAGTGATCAACGAGGACCAGCACACGGTCCCGCACACGCGAGGCCGAAGTTGCGGGCGACTGCCAATCCGCGTCGCGCGGCGCCAGTTGACGGGCTTGTTCAGTAGAGGCTAATAAGGCAGCGTTACGCGATCGATCCTTGTGTCTGTTTTCCGGATATGGCGTTGCTTCGTCACGGTCCGAACCCGCCAGCTACGATAGGTTCAGGCTGAATGACCGACCTCATTTGCCTCGAATTCGCCCCGATCATGGAAGAGCGGTGCTGATTGCAATGCTGGCGCCATCCGTCGTTTACCAGCTCCCGCAGAAAAAACGAAGGCTCCAATGATCCAAGACAATGCGACGGTAGGCGTCGTGGTGCCGATGTTCAATGCCGAGCGAACCATTCGCGCCACCTTGACCAGCATCTGCCAGCAGGACCATCAGGCGCTGGACATTATCGTGGTGGACGACGGGTCGACGGACCAGTCCGCCTCGATTGTGGCCTCCTGTGCTGAGAGAGACCGGCGTATACGCCTAATGAGGCAGTCGAACGCCGGTGTTGCGCAGGCCCGCAACAGCGGTGCGGCCTCTACCGATGCGGAGTTTCTGGCGTTTGTCGACGCGGATGATCTCTGGGCCCCATCCAAGATCGCACTGCAACTGCGCGCCCTGCAGGAAGGCGGCTCTTCTGCGGGCCTGGCATATTGCTGGTTTGCCCAAATCGACGAGAACGGCCGGGTATTCTCACTATCCTTCCGGCCCGATGCCGATGGCCGCGTTCTGCAACGGATGTGCAGAATGAACTTTGTTGGCAACGGAAGTTCGATGCTGGTGCGTCGCTCCGCATTCGAGCGGGCGGGACAATTCGATCCTTCGCTGAGGGCCAGGAATGCACAAGGCTGCGAGGATCTTCTAATGTGCCTCAGAATAGCGGAAAATTACGAATTCCGCGTCGTGCCTCAGCATCTCGTGGGTTACCGGATAACGAACGTCAACATGTCGAGCGATGTCATGCAGATGCTTCGTTCGTGTGAGATTGTTCTTGCCGAGTTTCGCGAAAAATATCCGCAGTTCGGCAGCGATCTCGATGCGCATCTGGTCGATATGATCCATTGGCTTGCGTTGAGAGCTTTGATCGGCGGGCAGCTTTACGCGGCCTGCGACCTATCGAAAAAACTCTTCGTCCTGGATCCGCGCACGGCGATTTCTCGCCTGCCCAATATGATAGACATTTACTGCAGGGCTAGGTTGGTTCCTCGCTGGATCAAGGTTGGAGTGAAACGGATGCGCAACAAGAACGCCAAGTTCCGTCCGCTCTATGAAGAGACCAGCTGGTGAATATCAGCGCGTCACTGTTCGGGCGGTTGCGGCGGCTCATCCGCTTGGCGGCAGCACCTGCATGGCCGGGCTGACTATCGTCGGACTAGGTTTGGCCGCGGCGGTTCTCGAAGGTGCCGGCCTCTTCCTGTTCATTTCCCTGCTCC
>NZ_RZSX01000776.1:0-3009 GCF_004023105.1 Mesorhizobium sp. M5C.F.Ca.IN.020.32.2.1
CGTCGGCACAGTGGGCATTGACCATGTACTCGACCGAGTCGGCGATGAGCTCGCGCGACGGCAGCGAATAGAGCATGCCGTCATGACCCATGGCGATGCCGTCGTCGACAGCGATGGTGTTGAACTCCTTGGCGACGCCGCCGGCCTTTTCGATCTCGCGGGCGACCAGCTGGCCGAGATCCTTGAGATGGACGTGACCCGGCACGAACTGGGTGAAGGAATTGACCACCGCGATGATCGGCTTGCCGAAATCGGAATCCTTCATACCGGTGGCGCGCCACAGGCCGCGGGCGCCGGCCATGTTGCGGCCGTGGGTGGTGGTGCGGGAGCGATAGGCGGGCATAGACTGTCCTTGCTGTCTGCGCCGCGCCCGGACAGGCGCGGAAAACCGGAATTGAGCGGCGTTATATACGCCGCGGTCTGGTCTGGCCACGGTTTTGCGATGCGCCGGGATCTTGAGCCAAGACGGTAAGCCGGCCGAGGCAGTAAAAAAAGTCAGAGGTGCTGTCGGATCATGTTTTGCCCGAGCGTCCTTGGGCAGACGGCGCGGACGGGCATCAATCGCCAGCCGGCCGTTTTACGAGTGACAACAAAAACCAGCCCGAGGAGCAAGCAAATGCAAAAGATCACCCCCTGCCTGTGGTTCGACGACCAGGCCGAGGAGGCCATGAACCATTACATCTCCATCTTCAAGAACTCGAAGGTGCTGAGCGTGATGCGCTGGCCCAAGGGCAGCGGCGATCGTGAGGGCAAAGTGCTGGTAACCTATTTCGAGCTCGACGGCGTTCAGTTCCAGGCGCTCAACGGCGGGCCGCAATTCAAGTTCACCGAGGCAGTCTCGCTGTCCATCGACTGCAAGACGCAGGAGGAGGTCGACTATTTCTGGGACAGGCTCATCGAGGGCGGTGGCGAGCCCAGCCAGTGCAGCTGGCTGAAGGACAAATTCGGCGTCTCCTGGCAGGTGGTTCCCGAGCAGTTGCCGAGGCTGCTGCAGGACCCCGACACGGAAAAGGCCGGCCGTGTCATGCAGGCGATGATGCAGATGACCAAAATCGACATCGCCAAGATCGAAGAGGCGGCCAGGGGGTGATCGAACGCGCTCGTTCCCTTCTCCAGTGGGGAAGGGACGCAGCTCAAGCCGCCTTGTCGCGGACCTGGTAATCCTTGACCGCGGCGAAGCGGATCGCCTTCCAGCGCTCGGCCTCGTAGTTGAGCGAAAAGGCGTGCTGGGCCAGGAACACCGGGTCGTTGTCGAGATCGCGGGCAATGTCGCCGCGATGCGCCTCGATGAAGCGATGCACCTCGGCCTTGTCGTCAGCCGATATCCAGCGGCAGACGGAAAAGCGCGACATCTCGAAATCCACGGGCAGCGTGTATTCGAAGTTCAGCCGCTCCTTCAGCACGTCGAGCTGCAGTGCACCGACAACGCCAACGATGGCCGGTGAACCATCCTCCGGCGAGAACAGTTGCACGACGCCTTCCTCGGCCATCTGGTGCAGCGCTTCCTTCAGCTTCTTGGCCTTCATCGCGTCGCCGAGGCGAACGCGGCGCAGGATTTCCGGCGCGAAGTTCGGCACGCCGCGAAACAGGATCTCCTCGCCCTCGGTCAGCGTGTCGCCGATGCGCAGCGTGCCGTGATTGGGGATGCCGACGACGTCGCCGGCGAAAGCCTCGTCGGCGGTGACGCGGGTGCGAGCGAAGAAGAATTGCGGCGCCGACAGGCTCATCGGTTTTCCCGTGCGCACCAGCTTGGCCTTCATGCCGCGCTCGAGCTTGCCCGAGCAGACGCGGACGAAGGCGATGCGGTCGCGGTGGTTGGGATCCATGTTGGCCTGAATCTTGAAGACGAACGACGTCATCTTGTCCTCGGTCGCCTCGACCTTGCGGGTATCTGCCTCCTGCGCGCGCGGCGGGGGCCCGTAGGCGCCAAGCGCCTCGATCAGGTCGCGCACACCGTAATTGCGCAGCGCCGAACCGAAATAGACCGGTGTCAAATGACCCTCGCGGAAGGAATCGATGTCGAGCGGACGGCAGGCTTCGCGCGCCAGCTCCAGCTCCTCGATAAAGCCTTCGCGCTCGTTTTCCGGCAACAGGCCGGCGACGCGGTTGGAATCGGGACCGTTGACCGGCGTGCGGTCCTTCTCGGCGTCGCCCTTGCGTACCGCGTTCAGCGCCAGATGATAGGTACCGGAAAAGGTTTTGCCGCGGCCGATCGGCCAGGTGATCGGCGCGGTGTCCAGCGCCAGCTTCTGCTCGATCTCGTCGAGGATTTCGAACGGGTCGCGGCTTTCGCGGTCCATCTTGTTGACGAAGGTGATGATCGGGATGTCGCGCAGCCGGCAGACCTCGAACAGTTTCAGCGTGCGCGGCTCGATACCCTTGGCGGCGTCGATGACCATGACCGCCGCATCGACTGCCGACAGCGTGCGATAGGTATCGTCGGCGAAATCCTCGTGGCCGGGCGTGTCGAGCAGGTTGAAGACGTTGTCCTCATACTCGAAGGTCATCACCGAGGTGACGACCGAAATGCCGCGCTCGCGCTCGATCTTCATCCAGTCCGACCGGGTCTGGATGCGATCCTTCTTGGCCTTGACCTCGCCGGCAAGCTGGATGGCGCCGCCGAACAAAAGCAGCTTTTCGGTCAGCGTCGTCTTGCCGGCGTCCGGATGCGCGATGATCGCGAAAGTGCGGCGGCGCTCCACCGCGTTCGTGATGTCTTCAGCCAATTTATGGAATCCCATGTGGTGCGCGGGCTTCTAGCAGCGCTTTTGCAGCCTGTCGAACAATTTTGGGCGGATGGCCGGTCTTGAGATAGGGTCGCCGCAACGACATCAGAAGACCCGATTCGACAAAGGACCATCCATGAGCGCAGCCAAGCAAGTCATCGTCGTCGGCGCCGGCATCATCGGCGCGTCTGTCGCCTGGCATCTGGCGAAGGCCGGCGCCGACGACGATGACTTGCTTGGCTGCGCTCATGGATGGTCCTTTGTCGAATCGGGTCTTCTGATG
>NZ_RZSX01000777.1:0-3007 GCF_004023105.1 Mesorhizobium sp. M5C.F.Ca.IN.020.32.2.1
GTCCGAGCTGCGCCTCGTCAATCCGCGCGACGGCTGGCCGAGCGAAAGGGCGCGCGCTGCCGCGAGCCGGGCCGACCATGTGATAAATGCCGCTAGGGTATTTGACGATTTGGCCTCGGCGGTCGCCGACCTGAATTTCGTCTTCGCCACCACGGCGCGCGCACGCGATAATTTCAAGCCGGTGCGCGGACCGGTCGAGGCGGGCAGGGCGCTAAGGGCGCGCCAGCAAGCCGGACAGCGCACCGGCATCCTGTTCGGCCGCGAGCGGTTCGGGCTCTACAACGACGAGGTTGGCTTGGCCGACGAGATCGTCACCTTCCCGGTCGATCCCGCCTTCTCCTCGCTCAATATCGCCCAGGCGGCCCTGCTGATGTCCTATGAATGGATGAAGTCCGGCCTGGAAGATGAGACGAAAACCAATTTTTCCAGCCCCGACATGATGCCGGCGACCAAGGAACAATTGCACGGCCTGTTCGCGTATCTGGAAGGCGCGCTCGAAGCGCGCGGCTATTTCCGCCCGGCGCCGAAGAAGCCGAAGATGGTCGACAATCTGCGCGCGGTGCTGACGCGCGCCGGCTTCGCCGAGCCGGAACTCAAGGTGCTGCGCGGCATAATCTCATCGCTGGACAGGTTTTCGCCGGCCATGCCGCGCGGCGACGGATCGCCGGCCGATGATCCAAGGCGGCTTCCGGCGGCGGCCGCACGCGCCGCGAAGGCGACAGACAAAGACCAGGCTTAAACACGAGTAACCGAATGTTATTTGGTGCGGTCCATCATTTTAGGATGATGGCCTTCGAATGTGGCCATCTTCCTGACGTGGTCCCCAGCCTCTCTCGCAATCCCAGCCTTCTCTCGCAACTCAAACGACAATGACCGATCCCTCAAGCGCCCGCCCGATCCTGATGTTCGATTCCGGCATCGGCGGCCTGACAGTTTTGCGCGAAGCGCGCGTGCTGATGCCCGACCGCCGCTTCGTCTATGTCGCCGACGATGCGGCTTTCCCTTATGGCGCTTGGGAGGAACCGGCACTGAGGGCGCATATACTGGAGCTGTTCGGCAAGCTGCTCGACCGTTTTTCGCCGGCCATCTCGGTCATCGCCTGCAATACCGCTTCGACGCTGGTCATCGATGCGTTGCGCGAGAGATTTCCCGGCCACCCTTTCGTCGGCACGGTGCCGGCGATCAAGCCGGCGGCGGAACGCACTCGCTCCGGGCTGGTTTCGGTGCTGGCGACGCCCGGCACCGTCAAACGCCAGTATACGCGCGACCTGATCGGCAAATGGGCGCAAAAATGCCATGTCCGCCTGGTTGGCAGCGATAATCTGGCAGGATTGGCCGAGGTCTATATGCGCGAGGGCTTTGTCGATGAAGAGGCGGTGCGCACCGAGATCGCGCCGTGCTTCGTCGAACATGATGAACTGCGGACCGACATCGTCGTGCTTGCCTGCACCCATTATCCCTTTCTGGCCAACCGCATGCGCAAGACGGCACCTTGGCCGGTCGATTGGCTCGATCCCGCCGAGGCGATCGCGCGACGGGCGCTCTCGCTGCTTGCCGACACCGAGGCCAGCGGTCGCGGCGAGATGCTGGTGGAAGGCGCCGATCTTGCTGTCTTCACGTCGAAGCGGGTTGATTTCCCGACTCGCCGCCTGATGCAGGGGTTTGGGCTGGTGATTTCCTGATATCTGGGAACGTCACCCGGACCGGTGCGTTTTCCCTCATTGCAAGACGGGAGAAACGATCATGCCAGCCACTTCAAAAGCCCAGCAGAAAGCCGCAGGAGCGGCATTGTCCGCCAAGCGTGGCGAGACCAAAAAGAGTGAGCTCAAAGGCGCTTCGAAGGGAATGTACAAATCGATGAGCGAAAAGCAGCTCGAGGAATTCGCGGAGACCAAGCGTAAAGACCTGCCCGAGAAGAAATCAAAGCACTAGCCGCTCATCCGCACCCACACGGAGGGCGGGTCCGATTCCGCGGATGGCCGCGGTCCAGCACACAGCCCGCAGCGGGTCGGTTATCCGCCAGCCGCAAGCTTGACACCGGTTAAATCTCCGTTTAATCAGCCCACCAACACCGGGCCGCAACGCCCGGTGGTTTCTTTATGTGCGCAAGACGGTTGGGAAGTGCTCTATTTTCCCAGCTCTTGTGTAAATGACGTGTCCCGTGGGTTTTCCGCCGCGTTGCGTGGGAAAACTCTGTCAGGTCTCGAAAACGGGGGCCAGAGGAGGGCGCGTTTCCTTCACCCGGACCATGAGGTTCCGGGTGTGTTGTTTTGAAAGGGAATGCGATGAGCAAGCGCGAATCCGCGAAATACAAGATCGACCGCCGTCTCGGCGAAAACATCTGGGGCCGCCCGAAATCCCCGGTCAACAAGCGCGAATACGGTCCCGGCCAGCACGGCCAGCGCCGCAAGGGCAAGCTTTCCGATTTCGGCCTTCAGCTTCGTGCCAAGCAGAAGCTGAAGGGTCACTACGGCGACGTTTCGGAAAAGCAGTTCCGCAAGGTCTATGAAGAGGCGGATCGCCGCAAGGGCGACACCTCGGAGAACCTGATCGGCCTGCTCGAGTCGCGTCTCGACGCGGTCGTCTACCGCGCCAAGTTCGTGCCGACCATTTTTGCCGCTCGCCAGTTCGTCAATCACGGCCACATTAATGTCAACGGCAAGCGCGTCAACATCGGCTCATACCGCTGCAAGCCGGGCGACGTCGTCGAAGTGCGCGAAAAGTCGAAGCAGCTGGTGATCGTCCTGGAATCAGTGGGCTTGGCCGAGCGCGACGTCCCTGACTATATCGAGGTCGACCACAACAAGATGACAGCGACCTTCGGTCGCATCCCCGGCCTATCGGATGTTCCTTTCGCCGTGCAGATGGAACCGAACCTGGTCGTCGAATTCTATTCGCGCTGATCGAACGCGCCGTCTGCGACAGCATCGAAGGCCGCCCATCGAGGCGGCCTTTTCTTTGTCCGGTTTTGGTCCGCCCAGCTTTTCTTTGTCAGCCATGCTAGAGC
>NZ_RZSX01000778.1:0-3003 GCF_004023105.1 Mesorhizobium sp. M5C.F.Ca.IN.020.32.2.1
GCCCAGGCGCGCAGCATCGTCGGGCGTGGTCAGCAGTGCCGACGTGTAGGCGCCGATGGCGACGAAGCCCGCGAGTCCGACATTGAAAAGGCCGGTGAGCCCCCATTGCAAGTTGAGCCCGAGCGTGACGAGCGAAAAGATCAGTGCGGTCGTCAGGAAGAAAGCGCCATAGCCGAGCAGATCCATCAGCGTTCTCTCACTCCGAAGAGGCCGATAGGCCGCACGAACAGCACGGACATCAGGATGATGAAGGAGACGGCAGCGCGCCATTCGGCGCCGACCAACTGCACTGCGCCGGCTTCGGCCATACCGATGATCAATCCGCCGAGAACAGCGCCAGGTACGCTGCCGATGCCGCCGAGGATGGCGGCCGCGAACATCGGCAGCAGCATGTCGAAACCCATGAATGGACGGATCTGGATGAGAATGCCGATCATCACGCCGGCGACGCAGGCTAGCGCTCCGCCAATGATCCAGGTGACGCGCACGATCTTGGCGACGTCGATGCCGACAATGCGCGCCAAGGCCGCATTCTGGCTCAGTGCCTGCATGGAACGACCGGTCTGGGTGCGGGTCATCAACAGATGCACGCCGAGCACGAGCACGGCGGTCAGCAGCAGCAGCGCGATCTGGTCGGGAGTGACGCGAATGCCGAAGCCGACCGGCATGGCGATCTGGATGGCCCGGCTGAAATAGGTCGGACGCGAGCTGAAGATGAATTCGAGCAGGCTTCTCAGCGCCATCGAGGCGCCGAAGCTCGCCATCACCACAATGATCGCCTGGCCCTTGGCCCGCAGCCGCGCGAAAAGCATCATGTCGAGCAGCAGCGCCAGCAGGCCGGTGATCGCCATGCCGACGATTACCGCGGCGATCAGCGGCCAGCCGAAAGACAGGGGAGCCATCGGCGCGATCTTGCCGAACATCGCGCCGATGGCGCCGACGACGGCGAGCGTCGCATAGGCGCCCCAGGCCATGAAGTCGCCATGCGCGAAGTTCGAGAAGCGCAGGATCGAATAGGTGAGCGTCACGCCGATGGCGCCGAGGCCGATCATCGAACCTGCCAGCAGTCCGTCGACAACAAATTGCAGGTTCATGCCGCGCTTCCTTTGCCCGAGTGCCGGTCTCTTTCAGGATTGAGTCGGCGCTGGCCAAGATAGAGTTCGGCGACGACCGGATCGTTCCAGAGCTCGGAGGCGATGCCCTCGTGCCGGTCCTTGCCCTCGACCAGCACATAGGCGCGATCGCCGATGGCAAGTGCTGCCTTGGCGTTCTGTTCGACCAGCAGAATGGTGACGCCGGATTCGCGTATACCGGCCAGCATCTCGAATACCATCGACACGAATTTCGGCGACAGGCCGGCCGACGGCTCGTCGAGCACCAGCACCTTGGGATGAACGATCAATGCCCGGGCAACGGCCAGCATCTGCCGCTGTCCGCCCGAGAGATTTCCGGCGGCGGTTCTGCGCTGACGGACGAGGTCGGGAAAGGCCGCATACATTTCCTCGATGCGGGCAGGGGTCTCGCGCGGCATCAGGATGCCGCAGGCAACCTTCAGATTGTCCTCGACCGACATCAAGGGGAAGATGTTTTCGGTCTGCGGCACGAAGGCAAGGCCGAGGCGGACCATGATATGGGCGGGCGCCGCGGTGATATCCTTGCCGTCCAGCAGGACCGTGCCGCCGGTGATCGGGACAAGGCCGGCGATCGCCTTGATCAAGGTCGACTTGCCGGCGCCGTTGGGGCCGAGAACGACAACGATCTCGCCCTTGTCGACGGTGATTGAGGCGCCGCGCACGATCGGCACGCCTGGCTCGTAGCCGGCTTCGAGATCGCGGACATCGAGAACCGTTTGGCTCATGCCGCGCCTCCGAGATAGGCCTCGATGACGCGCGGATCGCGTGCCACCTCATCGGGCGTGCCTTCGCACAGGAGCTGGCCGCTCGCCATGACCAGCACGCGGTGGCAGAGCCGCGTCACCATGTCGATATTGTGCTCGATCAGCAGGAAAGTAATGCCGCGGGCGTTGATGTCGCGGATGCGATCGATGATGACTTCGAGCAACGTCGCGTTGACGCCGGCCGCCGGTTCGTCGAGCAGGATGATCGCCGGGTCGGCCATCATGACGCGGGCGAGTTCGAGCAGCTTGCGCTGGCCACCGGAAAGCACACGCGCCGGCTCGTGCGCCAGGCGGGCGAGCGTCACGAGCTCGAGCAGCTCGATGGCTTTCGTCTCGGCCGCTCTTTCTTCGGCGGCGACCCGCCGTGGAGTCAGGAAATTGGCGAGCAGTCTTTCCCCGGCCTGGCCCTGCTCGGCCAGCATGACGTTTTCGATCAGCGTCAGATTGGGCAGCGGCCGGGGGATCTGGAAGGTGCGGCCAAGGCCGCGGCCGATGCGGCGATGGGCAGCTTCCCCCGACACCGGTGTGCCGTTGAGAAGGATCTCGCCACTGGTCGGCAGGATGCTGCCGGCCAGCAGGTCAAACATCGTCGTCTTGCCGGCGCCGTTCGGACCGATGAGGCCGAGTATCTCACCCGACCGGACCTCGAACGAGACATTGTGGACCGCGACGAGGCCGCCGAAGCGCCTGACGACGTTCCTGGCCGTCAGAACCGGCGTAAGGGTGTTCGCCCGCTGTTGTGCGGTTGTGTCACTCATGGAACCTCTGGCCGAAAGCGATCGTCGCCGCCTTCTGGTTTTGATTTGTGATCACACTTGCTTTGATCACGCTATTCGGCTTTAATTTCTTCCGCAAGCCGAAAAACGGGCCGAGACCGGGACTGCCATGCAGAAGGCCGTCATCGAAAAGAACAATGAGGTGATCGCAGCCCAGCTTACGCCGGTCGGCCGCGAGACCGTGCAGGATCGCGTCTATTCGGAGTTGCGCCGGGCCTTGATCGGCGGTCTTTTCGAGCCGAGCCAGGTTTTGACGATCCGCGGCCTCGCCGACGCACTGGTCACCAGCACCATGCCGGTGCGCGAGGCGCTCGGACGGCTGATCACGGA
>NZ_RZSX01000779.1:0-2991 GCF_004023105.1 Mesorhizobium sp. M5C.F.Ca.IN.020.32.2.1
TTGTGCCACTCGGCCAGATTCTTCAGGTGGTCGGCGATGAGGCCCTGGTTGAAGGCGTACTCGGCATCCAGGCCGCCATAACCGTTGTGCTTGGTGGCAATCGGCACGCCGTGGCTGGCCGCGAATTGTTCGAGGATGCGCCAGGGATGGCCGTCGGTGACCAGCGGGCAGGCATGGCCGGATTCCTTGAGCTTCCGCGCCGTATCGACCACTTCTTCCCACGTGTCGGGAAGCTCGGTGACGCCGACTTTGCCCAGCTCTTCCATGTTGCCGTAGAAGATCAGGGTCGAGCCGTTGTACGGCTGCGAATAGAGTTCGCCCTTGGACGATTCATAGTAGCCGCGGGCCCCGGAGAGGTAGTCGGCCCAGTTCACGTCGGGCATCAGCTCCTGCACCGGGATGATGGCGCCCGACAGCATCATGTCGAGCGTGCCGCCGTCGAAGAGCTGGAGCAGGACGGGATGCTGACCGGAGCGGTAGGCGGCGATGGCCTTCTGCATGCCGGCCTCGTAACTGCCCTGCCCCACGCAGTTCACCTTGTGCTCAGCCTGACTGTCGTTGAAAGCCTTGCACTCGGCCAGGATGGCTTCCTCGATACGACCGGTGTTGCCATACCAGAATTCGATGTCCGCGCCGTGCGCGGCTCCAGCTCCCGTGATCACGGCAGCCGCTGCCGCGGTAAGAATTATTCTCATGAGTGTCCGTCCTCCTTGCTGGCGCTTTCGACCGAACCATCTCGGCCTTCGCTTTTCATTGTTACTCATATTGTGTAACAATTGGATGACGGGCGCAAGCCCCCGAACTGCGAATTGTTAATCCGGAGCAGCTACTAAGCTCACGCAGCATTGGAAATTGTCACACGGAGCCGGTATGCGGTGTCAGGGAGGTGAAACGATGGTCTATTCCCCCGACAGCCGGATCGCGCCGCAATTCCTGCGGTCGGACGAAGGCGGCGTCGTGTCCCCCAATGAGCGCCAGCTGCTGCATCTGCTGTGGCGCAACCCTGGCCTGGCACGTAGCGAAGTGACCGGCCACACCGATCTGACGCAGCAGTCGGTCTACCGGATCATCGACCGCCTCGCCGAACGCGGGATCGTGTCCAAGGGGTCGCCAAAGCCGGGGCTTGGGAGCGGCCAGCCGAGCCCGATGCTGAGGCTCGATGCGTCCCACGCCTATTCCGTCGGGATCTCGGTCAACGCGGATGTCATCGACATCTGCGTCATGAACTTCTCGGGCGCCGTTCTGGCTGAAAGCAGCATCGCCTTGCGGGAACGCTCGATGACGGAGGCGCTCGAGCTTGTTGGCGGCAAGATCAAGGAGCAACAGAAGCGCCACGATCTCGCGGAGGACGCCTTCTTTGGAATCGGATTTGCGATCGCCGGCTTCCATATCGGCGGGACGCGCTTCAACGCGTCGCTTCCGTTGCACGAATGGTCGCTAATCGAACTCGGCCCACTGCTGGCCGATTTCTTTGCCAAGCCGGTGTGGGTGCTGAATGGCGGCCAGGCTGGCGCCGTGGCCGAGTCCATGTTCGGTGTCGGCCGCTATATCAAGCACTTTGCCTACATCAGCTTCAACTACGGACTTGGCGGCGGGCTGATAAGCAACGGCGAGCTCCTGCCTGGTGGCAATGGCAACGCAGCGGGCTTTACGCAGATGTATTCCGAGGACGAGGTGCCACGGCGGCCGGCGTTGCAGTCTCTCATCGAGCAGCTCAACCGCAACGGCGTCGACGTTCCCTCGATCACCTATATGCGAAAGAACTTCGATCCCAAGTGGCGGGGCGTGTCGGAGTGGCTGGATGAAGTGGCGCCTGCCTACAACCGGCTCATCAACGCAATCTGGGCAGTGTTCGACCCGCAGGCGATCGTTTTTGGCGGACAAGTTCCTCCGGGCCTGGCGCAACTCCTGACCGCTCGTACCGAACTCTTCGGCCGGCCTCGCTACAACGTGTCACGTCCCGTCCCGAAGCTCATCATCTCGGAGATCTCGAACGACGCGGCAGCCATGGGCGCGGCGGTGACGCCCTTCAAATCGACCTATTACTGACCGCCCTGCCCGCTTGATTGATTTGCCGGGCGATCGCCGTCTTGGCCGAGCCCTCTCCATCCCCGCTGAAACGCTGTTGCCTTTCGACGGTTGTTACACTATGAGTGTGACTCGTCGATGACGGCGGACCCGAGGAGCAAACGGGTCCAGTGTCTTCATCGTATACGTGTCCGTGGCTTATCGAGGAGCCTGGCCACAGGCCGGCTGGCAGCTCAAAACCTCCCGAGCTCGCCCGCCGGCTTCTCGTCCATGCAGGCAACACACGCCATCGGGTGGTGAACCGCCTTTTGATCGCGCTTGAGCGGTTCTGCCATTCCGAAGGCTAGAGCGCCGACCGAACAGCATCGACGAACGCATTGTGCGCGGAGGCATCGTCCCTCAGCGAGTATCTAAGGCCGGCGTTGATCTCGAGCTGCACACCTGCCCCCGTCTTTCCGCGGTTGCAGATGTTCAGGGGCTCCATGCCGGCATATTCCCCCGTGGTGATGATCTGGCTCTCGAAACCCGCGGCGAGCAACGCCGCATGGATGCTGGCGCGCAATGCCGTGTCGCGGCCTCCCACCTGGAGCGATTGCAGATCAGCGCCGAGGCCGTGAACCGTCAGCACCTTCTCGCAGGGTGCGATCAACTCCAGCGCGCGTGGCTCGTCGATCCGGTGCGATGTGATGTGCAGGCGCCAGTTGTTTTTCTTCGCGATACCTTCGAACGCATAGAAATTGTGATCATCACCCGCGATCGACCGCGCCAGTTCTAGCGTCATGAATTCGATCGCACCGCCGTGCGGGGCCACGATGGCAACCGGGCTGCCCGCGACCTTGCGCGTCGTGACGCGGTAGTCGAAGCCCTCGGTCTCGTGCTGAGCGAGTTCGGCATAGTTCTGATATTCGCGCCGCGTGATCATCCCGCCCCTCTGCTGCAGCCGGAGATATCACGATCCTACAA
>NZ_RZSX01000077.1:0-12480 GCF_004023105.1 Mesorhizobium sp. M5C.F.Ca.IN.020.32.2.1
CCGCCAGGCCGTCCGTGACGATCTGATGCGACTTGACGCCCTTCATATTGACGATGAAGCCGACGCCGCAGGCATCGTGCTCGTTGCGCGGATCGTAGAGGCCGTGGGCGGCGAACCCGGTAGGGGTCCGCCCGATCTTGGTCAGGCCAGTGGCGATGGACGGATTTTTGACGGCTGGCGCTTTCGTCTGCGCGGCCGGGCCGTTCGTCGCAGATGGCGTCACTTCCGTCATCGTCCTGTCCTCCGTTCTTGCCTGGCGCAGAGACAGGCGGTCGGCTGCGTCCCCCGTCTTCCCCGCCTGTGGGCGCAGGTGGATCGGTGGGCAGCGCCGAGCTGGCTGAGTAACCTTCTTCATGTTGCCAGCCTTACTCCAGTGCCATCTTTGACGGGTCCGGGAGACCCTTAGCGGCAGTATGTTTTGGTGAGTTGATCAGGCACGTCTTCTCCTTGCTCGGTCACGTGTTTGCGGTAACGGCGAGGCTGGGCTGGACGCCTGGGCCGACCTATTTGTACATCCACGTCAGGGAAATGGACGAATTGGCCAGTAAGCCATTCGCCCCTCTTTGGTTTCCTCCTTGGCCGCCCCTTTCACCTTTTGGGAGAATCCTCTTGCGGAGCCACACAGAGAGCGCCGTAACAAACCTTCTCACCCTTGTAGTTGGCCAGAGCCTGCAGCAACTCGGGTAGAAGGTGCTGTTTCAGGTCGTCCGAGATAGGCTCCGGACCCTCCAGCGCTTTCAGTGTCTGCTCGACCAACTCGATGGCGCGATCTTTGTTGCCGCTCTCATGATAGTACTGAGCGACCACCGGATAAGACAGGAACTTAGAGCCGCCGCCTTGCGGCAGTGCCACGATGTGTTTGGACAGCTCTTCGCCCATCGCGAAGCGCTCAGCAGACGGAAAGCCGGAATAATCAAAGCCCGGCGCGAAGAGTTGGTATAGCGCCCAATACATCCATCCCTCGGACTTTCTGTCGATCGCGTCGCGAACGAATTGGCGCATTACGGGCAAGCCGGCCTGCATGTCGCGCATTCTGTGAAGCAACAGATTGACATGACTCACGCGGAAGTTGAGTTTGTCCGGTATCAATGCGAGGCCTTCTTCAATCGCCGAGAGCGCCGTCTTCCAATCCTCGGCCTCCATTGCCGGCCGAAGTTTGTCGTATATGGGCTTGGTCAGCGCTTGTTCGCGCGCTATGGTTTCGCCTTCCGCAATCCGCTCCGTATCGGCGGATTTTGCCTGATCGCTGATGCGCCAGCTGCCGTTAAGCACCTTCGGCAAGACCTCATCGAGTTTCGTCGGTTCACCAATAAAGGCGATGCAGCCGTCTCGGTCGACCACGAAACTGGTGGGAATCCAGAAAGAAAAGCTGGGCTCCAGCCAAAGCTTGTCCATTTCGCCTGTGGAGTCGAATGCGATCCGATAGTTCAGATTCGGGAACTTTTCCGTCAACCAAGCGTCCAACGTGCTTCGGGCCTCATCGGCCGTTGGAGCGCGTTCACTAGCCGCGACTCCTACGATCTCAACGCCGCTTTCCCTGTATTTCTCCTGCAGCTGCATCAGATGGGGCATCCCGTCCACACACGAACCGCACCAAGTTGCCCAAAATTCGACGATGTACACTTTGCCGGGCTCGAAGCTGGTGAGGGGCTCGCCACGCAGCCAGGTTTCCGCTTGAATCGAAGGAGCCGGGGACTCGATCTGCAACACCACGTTGTTCTCCAAAGCCGTTGTCAAAGGTTGTGAGATTTTCTGCACGAGCTTATTTCCCTCTCAGAGACGGCACACGGTTCAGGGGAGAGAACATCCTCGTCTGCTCCATTGCATACCGTCCTGCTGCAAGCGTTGCAAGGTCCATGCCAGCGGGCTCAGCGCGCAAGTGCATGAATATGCTTTGAAAACCCTCCGCAGTGCCCGGATGGCGGTTGGATTGAACCTGACAAGTTTCTGCCTTTGTCAGGTTTTGAACGCGCATTGCCCGTGTTTCGCGCCGCCAGAAAAGCGTGGCCCATCCGCACGATCCTGAAGCCCAAACCGTCGAACACGTGCGACACCGCCGCAATATGTCGTGCCATGCATCGATGCCAAGCGCCTCGGCGTTGAGCTCGCAGCACGCCAGAACATCATCGACGAGACGTTCAAGCTCGACCCGGGAACGGGAAAACGGCCCGAGGTTTGGCCTTGGTCGGGACGGCCGAACGGCAATATCGCCGAGAGGGAAAGACGCAGAAGAAGATCATCACACCCGGCGAGCCGAAAGTGTCGGCAAGCCATCGCAGAAGGCAGCAAACATGCAGGCCCAGACGTATCGCTGGGCGATCTGAGGGAGTGGCATACGTTGCGCGCCTGGTGCAGAAATTGCTCGCATCATGCCGAAGTAAGGTCGGCCGCGCTAATCCGCCGGTATGGCAAAGGCGCACTATTCAGCACGGTCGAGGGCACTTGGTTGCCCGGGAATTGAACCGGCTCATCACTGGTCAGTGATAATGCCAGCCAGTTCATCTCGAACGCCATCCTCTCCTGCGCGGATCAGAACCGGTCGAATGGCATTCCATGCGCATGGCAAGCATCGCTATCGCCTGTGGCGCGCCGACTGCAACACCGCGCGGCCGCACTCCCAAATCGCCTGGCAGACACCGGCCAAGTTCGCCACCACCTTCAATCCGCGACGGTCGCTCGCGCTGCGCTATGCGAAAGGCTCCGCGCCAGCCCCCGTCGCTTCACCCGCCCAGCAGCGCACAACCCACGCCGGAAACGAACCCAAAACTGGAGAAACTCGGGGCGACGTCATTTAGATTCCACCCATGCAGAGGTACTTCATTTCGAGGTAGTCTTCGAGCCCGTGGCGGGAACCCTCCCGCCCGATGCCGGACTGCTTCATGCCGCCAAAGGGCGCCGCTTCCGAAGACATACGCCCCGTATTGATGCCGATCATGCCATATTCCAATGCCTCGGCCACGCGCCAGACACGCCTCAGGTTCGAGGCATGGAAATAGGCGGCGAGCCCGTAAATCGTGTCGTTTGCCTCACAGACAACCTGATCCGCATCGTGGAAGCGGATGATCGGCGCCAACGGCCCGAAAGTCTCCTCTTGCTCAACCGCCATGATGCTGGAGATCTCGGTGAAGGCTGTGGGTTGAAAACGTTCGGCCCCGCATCGAATTATCCCACCCTTAGCAACGGCATCTGCGATGTGGGACTCGATCTTGGCCAAAGCATGCATGTCGATGAGTGGTCAGACGTCCACTCCCGGAGCGAAGCCGTCGCCAACCGATAAGTGCCGGACTTTCTCCACGAACTTCTCGACGAACTCATCGTGAACGCTCGATTGGACGTAAAGCCGGTTCGATGAAACGCAAGTCTGGCCGGCATTGCGGAACTTCGCCTGGATCGCCCCGTCAACGGCAGCGTCAATATCCGCGTCGTCGAAGACGATGAAGGGCGCATTGCCGCCGAGCTCGAGGCTGACCTTCTTGATCTAGTCCGAGCACTGGCGCATGAGCAGTCGGCCAACCTCGGTGGAGCCTGTAAAGCTGATGTTTCGGACCTTGGCATTGGAGCAGAGTTCGCGGCCCCACGCGATCACCTTCGGACGCATAGACCAGGTTGACAACGCCGTCAGGAAAGCCGGCTTGCTGCGCGAGGGCAAACATTGCACCTGCCACGAGCGGCGTCGGTTCAGCAGGTTTGAGCACGATCGCGCAGCCCGCCGCCAGGGCCGGCGAGATCTTGCGCGCCACCATCGACGCTGGGAAATTCCATGGCGTAATCGTGCCGACGACACCGATCTGCTGATTGATCACCATCATCCGACGGTCTGTAGACGGTGCGGAGATCGTCTCGCCATAGATGCGATTGGCTTCTTCGGCGTACCATTGCAGATACGCGGCCGCATGCGAAACCTCCGACTTGGCTTCGGCAAACGGCTTGCCCATTTCCGCAGTCAGAATCGCGGCGAGATCGCCTGCATGGCGATGATCAGCTGATGCCATCGCCAAAGAAGGTCGCTGCGCTCTCGGGCGGTCAGCGCCGCCCATCCAGGCTGCGCGACATAGGCCTCGTCTACCGCAGCCCGTGTCTCCTCCACGCCCATGTCGGACGTCCTGCCAGCACTTCGCCGCTCGACGGGTTGAGGACCACAAATGACCGCTCGCGAACTGACGTGCCAAGTGCCGGCAGGCGATGGACGGCGCCAAACAGGTCCGGGGATTTCAGTGGCGGATCATCGGCAGGCACAGGGGCAAACCGGGTTCCTCTCAAAGGCAGCTGATATGCATAATCGGCAGAGCCTCGGCGTGTACTCCGCACCTGCGGGTCCTTATAGGGCCTCGGCCATACGGCTGGTAGACCATCCACTCAACTTGAAAGGGAGAATTCTTGAACGCTTCTGGTCGATGGCTTGCGGTTCTCATCAGGTGCAAACTGAACAATGGACATCGGCTTCCCGACCGCGCGTACCGGCCATCGGTCCGAATAGCAGCAGTGCAGCCAAATGCCTTTTTTGAGCATCATCGGATTGAAATTGCTTTCAAAAGTCCTCGATCTTGCCGCCCCCCATCGCGAGCGCCACAAACGGGCGTGGAAAATCAAAAGGGACCACAATCGAGAATCAGCACGGTGATGCCTTCTTTGCGACCGTAGGCACGCAGATCATCTGCCAGCTGGGCTCGGGACCGTGCAGGTCGCGCCCCAAAAAACGAGAAGGGGGGTCGTTGTGGTGGAAGAGGTCGGGGATTTTCGAAAGAGCGTCGTTTACGGCGGGTCGTCCCTGTAGAGCATTCCCCTCGAATGCGACCGCCTTCAAAGGAGGACTTGCCATCGACGCCACGCTGATAACCGCTGCTGGCAAGCTGGAACTCAATACCGGTTAATTGCACTGAGGGCGGCGGCAACCACCCCTCGAAAACTTTTTGCCCGGGGGCTTAAGCTCGGAAAGAGTGTTCCTTATCATATTGTGTTCAAAGTAAATGGACGTGGTGCGTTTCGTGGGTTGAATCACATAAAGTAGTCTGTGTTAACGTCTGCCAAACCACGTTCCCTTGCCGGTTCCATGTTGGGGCTAGATGGTTTATTTCGACCAGGGTTGCCACATGTTTTTTGACGGTGTTCCGGTTTGCACCGGTCAGGTTGACGATCTCGCCAATGGTCATTCGCCCGCGCTCCTTGAGGGCTTCAACTATTTGAAGGGAGAGTTCCGGAAGCGTACCGAGCACGAGACGCTCGCGCTCGATTTTCTTCTCAAGCCGCTGCTTTTGCTGCTGAAGAGCGCGCAGGAAATAAACAGCCCAGCGCTGCCAATTAGGCCTCGGACTGCGGATCGTTTTTTGAGTTTGCCGAAGCGCCAGATAGTAGCCCTCCTTGCTGTTCTCGATCACGCTTTCGAGCGAAGAGTAAGGCACATAAGCATAGCCACTGCGCATCAGCAGAAGCGTCGTCAGAACGCGATAGCCTTCCATTGCCGTCCTGGAATGGATGGATCTCCAAAAAGACCACCGTGAACATTGCCACGACGAGCAGAGATCTCGACCGCATCGACTGCGCCAGCCGACGCCCGAAGGGATTGTGCAGACGATCGAGCGGTTACGTCGCCGGCGCTAGAAAATAGGCCCTCCACTGAGCATCTATCATTAGCCTGAACTTTCGAGCCCTTGCCAAGCTTTGTCGGGGCGGTCTCGCCCATCACGGCTGGGAAGTGCGGTCCATGGAAACCGGCGTATCAGTTAGATCGATCATCTATGCAAACCCTTCGATGCGTTCGTGGACAATCGCGCGCATTTGCTCCGCCATCTTCGCGCCTTGAGAGCCGTCTGATAGAGGCGGCGGCAATTCGAGGTGGTTGAGCGCGCGTGAGAGGGCTGCAACAAGATCGTCGATGCTGGTATCCGCATCGGCTGCCTTGACGCCAGCCGTGCTCGCGAAAGCCTTGAAGTCGGCGCGCCGCAGACGATCGTCCTTGCCGTTCAGCTTGAGGGCCATCCGGTCTTTTTCGAGGCGTGGAAACACGCGAGTCGTGACCGCGTCGTAGAGCGGAGCCATGCGAACTGAGCTGAATTGCGTGCTGCCGGGCTCTGCGATTTCCAGCAGTGCCATGTTCTTCAGGTGCATGTCGCCATCGGCGATCAGCCAGGCGAATAAGGATCGCTTCAGGACAAGCAGGACGTCTTCTTCGGGAGAGGTCGATAGCGGCCTTAGTGCCCGCGCGATGCGCTCCATCGTGCCGTCGTATTTTGCTTCGGTGGGCACGCCAAGTACCGAGCAGAAGTCCTCAAGCGCGAGCAGGTGTTTGTCCTCGAGGCTCGTTCTGATATCGAACCGCTCCACGAGTAGCGCCGGAGGCATCCCGTCAGGCATCGGGACGAGCGCTGTCGCGGGCGTCTTGAAACCGGCCGCGCTGCCCAAAGCGAGCGACTGCCATTCGATAACTGGCAGGGCCTCAAATCCGCCCGTACCCGCAGGTTTGAGAATGTGGGTAAAAGGCCGGCCGATACTGGGAGAGAGGGTGCCATCCGCACTGAGGAACATAGGCGCTTTGATCTGAACACCCGAAAGGCGAGGCGTATCAGTACGCTCGAATATCTGTGCGAGATTGCGTTCGAAACTCTGCTCCAGGTCGCCGCGACCCGGCCCTGCATACTGGCCAGTGAAGACAGTGTTTCTAGTGAAGCCATTGAGCCGGGTTAACAGGATGTCGGGCGGCAGGGCGGAGAGATCGCTCGCACGCTCGACGATGGTGATGTTGGACATGTAGCGTTTGCCCGAGCGTAGCGTCGCGCGCTCGTCGCGGTCGTTCAACACTGACTCAAGCCAGCCTTCAGGCAGCAGCGACAGAATGAAAGGAGGGAGCTTGCCCGGCGTGGTCTGGCGAACAAGTGGCGGGCCCTGATCGTCTGCATTCCAGCGCCACTCAAAACCATCATGTGTGAGATTTCCGAGCGGAGCGCCGTGCCACGCCACGATCAGATCGAGCGCGGCTCCGTTGCGTGCCGGTTCTGTGGTCAGTGGAGGGCGGAGGAAAAAGCGCTCGGCGTGCTCGCCCTCGCGATACCACTGGTTCGCGCGGGCAAGCGCCCATGTCGCGTCGGCAGCGCCCTGGGCGCTGCCGTATTGTTCTATGAGGCGGTTCGCGATTGCCTCGCGCATCGTCTCGTCGATGGATGCCGCGTGTTCGCTGCGCAGGCGGAAAGCTTCGAGGAAGCGCTGGCGCATCGAGGAGACGTCGATCCGGATTTCTCCCATTCCATCATCGACAATCGCTTGAGCGACTGATGGGTGGTCGGGAGCTGCGTTCTGAATGATTTCCAGCAAGCGCAAGCGCCTGCGCTGTATTCGTCGCCCGCTCAGGAACAGGCGGCCATCCCGGGTCGGGCCGAGAAGCACAGCGCTCGCCGCCGAGAGGTAAGCGTTGGGATACAGGTATTTGGCGATGCGGACGGCGTGCTTGAGTATCGTGGCCTCGATATCCTCCCCGGCATCGACATAGATGCCGCGCATTAGCTGGACGAGCTTGCCCGTTTCAGCCTGATAGTGGCTGCGGGTTTTATCGATGTTTTCCCCAACGAGGTGAAGGGCCATTTTCTAACTTTCCCGTATCTGATATACGGGAAAGCTAGCATAATCGGCTTCATATTCAAGAGTTTCTAACTTTCCCGTATTTGGTATACGCAAAAGTTAGAATACTTTCTCGGAACGACGGCGTTCTTCGGGTCGGGAATCGAACCACGGGAGAGAACCTGGTCTGCGAAGGCGAGCAGGCAGAACTCAAGGCGTTCATTCTGCCACACCATAGTCGGATCAGCCACACGTAGGTCGGCGAGTCCTTCAGCTATTGTAGAGCGTGGGATTATTCGCTGTCACGGGCCAACGCCCATAATCGCGGGCTCGGCCGAAAGCAGCTTCTTCGCCGCCGCCCTGCCTGCTCGAGGATCACCTGCTCGATGAGGGCCGGGCGGCGCTGGATGTAGTCTATGCCGAGTTTGTCGAGCTGCAACCCGACAAGCGTGGCGGAAATCGGCCTGGAGGAACCCAGATTGTCGATAGCATAGGCGCCGATCAGATACTTCTTGCTCGCTTCGAGTTCGGCCGCTGTTGGGCCTGTGTCCACCAGCTCCTTGATTAGTTGTCTTATCAGGTCGAGCGTCTCGGCCGCCCTGTCGGCGCGCGTCGACGTCGCCACGACAAGCATGTTGGGCTGGTAGTCTTCCAAGCTGGACGAGACACCGTAGGCAAGGCCGCGCTTTTCGCGCACTTCCTGGAACAGACGTGAGGTAAATCGTGAGCCTCCGACTATATCGTTCATCAGCTGTCCCGCGTAGAATTCCGGGTCGTTGCGTCCCATGGCGGGAAAAGCCAGCTGGAGCGAAGTCTGGGGGAGGGCGTTGCGACCTGCGTCCGCTCGCCGCTTCGGGGTGACATCAGGTACGGGGGCGAGCGCCTGTTTCTGAGGCAAATCGCCGAACAGCTGGTCGAGCCTTGCTCTCAGGGCTTTGGCATCTATGTCGCCTACGACCGCCACATGCAGCCCGTCGCGGGCGAAAGCGGCTTTGTGGAAGGCGCTTAGATCGGCGGGCGTTACGCTGGTCAGGCTCCCTTGGGCGGTCTCGAATACGGATGCGTGCCGTAGAGTCCGCGCCGCCAGGCCAGCTCGGGGATCGCGTGAGGTTCGCGCTCATCGGCAATGATTTCGGAGAGAAGCTGGGCGCGTATGCGGTCGAAAACTGCTGGTATAGCCGGCTGCGGGTCCCGCCGCCGAGGATGTCGGCCAGCAGTCGAGCGCCTCGGCCTCGCCGGGTGCGGCCGTATGATAGGACGGCACCATCCATTGCGTGGAAAAGCGCGGCACCGAATTGCGCACGCCGGTCAGCGTCACCGTGCGCTTGGCGTTTTGCTCCGGCTCGACTGGGCGGATGCGGGTTAGACCAGGAGCCGTCGGCACGGTTCCCTACGTCTTATCGGCCAGCGCCTTGACCGTTTCCGGCTCGACATCGCCGGCCACCACCAGGACGGCGTTGCTGGGCGTGTAATATTTGTCATAGAAGGCTCTGGAGTCGGTGCCGTAGCGGATCGTGTTGGAATTTGGCGGAGCAGCCTCCGGCAAATTGAGGTTATCGGTTCATGCGGCGAGGTCAATCTGCTGATCGAGTGGCTTGGCGGGGAGCGTGTGCCATCCGTCGATTTTTCGCATCGAGATTTCGCCGGACGCAATCAACGCCCAGAACAACATTGCCGCGGTTTCGGCCGAAGGCAGCACGGTCTGGGTCTTGATGCGCCGCTTGAACTCTTCATGCAGACGCTCAATCGCGTTTGTAGTTCTGGTGCGCTTTTCCACTGGCTCGGCGGCAGGCGCGTGAAGGCGAAGAGGCGCTCACCGGCCTCCTCCAGGCTGTCGGCCACCGCCCGGCACTTGAGCCGCCATTTGCGCAGGAACGCCTTGCGGCGGCTCTCGATCTCCTCCGGCGTGGCCGCGTAGATCATGTCGGTGTAATCGGCGCTGATCTCCTTGTGCAGGCGCTCGGGAGCGTGGGCGAGCAGGTTGCGGTGCTTGTGAACCGTGCATCTTTGAACCGGCACCCCGTCCCACAGCCCAGCGATCGCCCCGTCCAAGCCGGGTGCGCCGTCGACGATGAGGAACTCAGGGCGGCGGAGGCCGCGTGCGACGAGATCGTCGAGGATCGCCCGCCAGGCCTCGGTCGTCTCGCCGCCCATGTTCTTGACCGCGAGCAGGATCTTGTGGCCGTCCGCGCGCACGCCGATGACAACGAGCAGCGGGATCGAGGTCGCCTTGCGGTCGAGCCTGACACGAACCACCGTCCCGTCGAGGATCAGGCGCACGATCGGGCTCGTCGGCCAGCGAGCGACCCTTCCAGGCGTCCCAGTCCGTCTTCACCTTGCGCCAGGTGCGGCTGACGACGTCCTTGCCGATCGCGCCGCCGAACAAGGCGGCAAGCGCACGACGGACGCGTCGCGTGTTCGTGCCCGCCAGGACGCGTCGCGTGTTCGTGCCCGCCAGGTAGCTCGACGCGATCAGTGCGTCGGCGGCCTTCGTGCGCCGCTGATAGGCGCGCAGAGGCTTGCTCCTCCATTCCACCGTCTTGTCCTCGTCGACATCGAGGCGCGCCCGCGTAACCGTGATCTCAGTGGTGCCGAAGGTCCCCGTCAGCGTGCGCGTCCGGCTGCCGTGGCGGTGGCCGGCGACACCGGTGGTCTCATCACTGGCGCGCCGCCGGCTGCCGGCCATAACGGGGACGGGCAAGCACCGCTTCCAACTCGGTCTCGAGCATCGTCTCGATGAAGCCGCGCACCCGCTCGCGCAGGCCAGCTTCGATCGGATCAAACCAGTTGTCGAAAAGATAGCTCGTCGCCTCATCCCCCGGATGAACGGCTTCGGCTTTCATGGTAGTCCTTGTCATGGCGTAGTCTCCTGTCCGGCACCGCAAGGCCGGATGATTCGAGGTTGACACCCCGGAGACTACGCCAACTCACAATTCCAACCACTCCCGCGACGGCACCTTGGCAGTCATCTGCTCGGCAACCAAATCGAGCGGGAATTCGCTCTTGCGGGACTTCTCGAAGAGGAGGCGGGTTCCGCGAACCCAAGTCATCACGACCACACGCCGGCGACAAGGATTGAGACCCAGCCGCCGTCGAGCACTTTCATGATGTTCGCCGAGAAGAAGCCGACATCGACCACCCCGAAGACGAGCGCAAGGCGAGCGCCGGGAGGAGCGTCCACCTCCAGATACGCCTCATCACGACGTGGAGCAGGATTGTCGTCACAACCATTTCGCCCGTGACCGATATGCCATAGGCTGACGGGAGGGCGCTGGACTCACCAAAGCCGATGACCGCAACATGACCGACCATGCGAGCAGCAGGTTGACGCGCGGCAGGTATATCTGCCCGAATTGCATTTCGGATGTATGCCGGATTTCGAAGCGCGGAAGCATGTTGAGCTGGACGGCCTGTCGCACAAGTGAATAAGCGCCGGAATCACGACCTGGCTGGCGATCACAGTTGCCGCCGTAGCCATCACCACCATCGGCACCAACGTCCAGCCGTGGTCATCTCGAAGAATGGATGTCAGATCGTCCCGCCTCGGGAAAGAACGAACGCGCCCTGCCCGAAATTGTTAAGCAGCAGGCACGGAAATGCGATCGCCAGCCAAGCCAGCACAATCGGCCGGCGGCCAAAATGACCGAGATCAGTGTAGAGCGCTTCAGCCCCGGTTACGGAAAGGCTCCGCGGGCGGCATACTGCCTTGCCGAAGGGGCCATAAATGCTGCGCATCTACACGGGCCAGAACGGCCATCTGACAGCAATTGACGGCTTGCCGGAGGCCGAAGCTCTCGGTGCTCTCTGGCTCGACCTCCTCAACCCGACTGTTGAGGAAGTGAAGCTTGTTAAGGCGCATCTGGCCATTGATATCCCGACGCGCGACGAGATGGCGGAAATCGAGTTGTCGGACCGTCTTTATCATGAAGACGGCGCCGAGTTCATGACGATCACCGCGGTCGCGAATATCGAGGGCGAGGACCCTGTCAAAGCGCCGGTTACCTTCGTTATCAAGGGCCAGACGCTCGTCACTGTCCGCCACGCCGAACCGAAGCCGTTCTTGATCTATGCGGCGAAAGCACAGCGTACTAGCGGCCCTCCCTGCACGTCCGGCGAATTGGTGATGCTGGGTCTGATCGAAGCGATCATCGACCGCGCGGCCGACACGCTTGAGCGCATCGGCGACGAGATTGATGCACTCTCACGCGAAATTTTTCGCAACACGTCTCCGAGCGCCTCGAAGAAAACACGCAACCTTCAATCCCTTGTCGAGCGAATCGGCCGGAAGGGTGAGCTGCTGACGAAAATTCAGGAGAGTCTCGTGAGCATCGCGCGGCTCGTCGCCTACCATAGCGCGAGTGACTCGACCAGCTGGGCAGTCGCGTCGTCCGGTCGCAAGTTGCAGAAGGAAATCCGGCAACGTATCAAGCTCGTCCAGCGCGATGCCACGTTCCTCAGCGACCATGCGACCTTCCTGTCCAACAAGATCAACTTCCTGCTGGACGCGACGCTGGGTCTCATCAATCTGGAGCAGAACCAGATCATCAAGATTTTCTCGGTCGCTGCCGTCGTGTTTTTGCCGCCGACGCTGGTTGCCTCGATCTACGGCATGAACTTCGATGCCATGCCCGAGCTAAAATGGCTTCTGGGCTATCCTTTTGCGCTGGGTCTGATGGTGCTCTCCGCCGTGGTTCCGTATCTCTTTTTCAAGCGGCGCGGTTGGCTGTGAAAGGAAATAGGCTGGTTCGGGGCGCTTACTGAAAGTCCCACTTCCCGGAGCGGTCGCGCAGCTCAGCGAATTCGACATCTTGACTATCGCACGACACGTTGGCCTCGAGGTTGAGCAGCTCAAGCGGGACATGGAAGACCGCGCCATCGAAAACGTCCTCGAGCGCAATTGCGCGCTCGCCAAGGAGCTGTACATCAACGTCA
>NZ_RZSX01000780.1:0-2989 GCF_004023105.1 Mesorhizobium sp. M5C.F.Ca.IN.020.32.2.1
TGAAGGCGGGATCGAGGATCGCTTCGAGGCGTTGCCATTCCGGAAAGGATGCGGCGAAAATGTCGGCGCCCATGCGGGCATCCTTGTAGGGATTGACCGCGCCACCGGCCGCGACCGTGATGTGGTCGAGCTCCTTCAGCAGCGCCAGCGTCCCCCGACCACGGTTGGAAAAATCCAGCGTCAGCGTGAAACCCGGTCGCGGGAACGACAGCAGTGCCGGCGAGCGGATTGAGCCGAAGCGCTTCAGGACCGTCAGGAACGAGCCCTGCCCCGCCCGTTTTGCCGCCGCAAGCAGCGCCGGCACCGCTCGGCGCGCAACGTCTCCCGGCACCACGCTCTGGTGCTGGAAAAGCCCGTTCGGTCCGTAGAGCCGGTTCCAGTTGCCAACGCCGTCGAGCGGAAAGAAAAAACCCTGGTAGCCGACCTGGCGCGGCGCGGTAGACCTGCCTTTCTTCCACCGGTAGGCGGCATTGAAGGCAGTCAGGAACGGCCGGTTGAGCACGTTGAACGGCGGCTGGAACGGCACCGAAAGGTTGCCGCCGGCACGAGAGGCCACATGGGAGCCATGCTCGGCGTGATTGCCGGTAAACAGCAGCCCGCGCCCACGGCCGTGGCCGCCGGCAAGCTGGTCGATCCATGCGACGACGTATTCGTTGGCTTGGTCGGCCGCTTCGGCAAGCTCGAAGAATTCGCCGAGGTCGCGGAACGGCGTCGCCGTCTCGACGATATCGAGGGATGGCACCCGCATCAGCCGGATCGATGCGGACAGGATCAGTCCGGTCAGCCCCATGCCGCCGATCGTCGCCGCAAACAGGCGTGCATTGTCGGTGGCCGAGCAGTAATGGGGCCGTCCATCCGATTTTAGCAGCGTGAACGATTCGACGTGGCAGCCGAAGGTGCCGCGCCGGTGATGGTTCTTGCCGTGAACGTCATTGGCGATGGCGCCGCCGAGCGTGACGACCTGCGTGCCTGGAACGACGGCCGGAAAGAAGCCGTATGGCGCTGCATGGGCGATGATGTCGGACAGAAGCACGCCGGCCTCGGCCTCGATCACGCCTGTCCCGGCATTGAAGGCGCGGATCCTGTTCAGCGGCCGCATGTCGACGACCATGCCGGCCTGGTTCTGGCAGGAATCGCCGTAGGAGCGGCCGTTGCCGTAGGCGAGCAAGGCATTTCTTGCCGCCTTGCCGCTCTTCAGCAGCGCAACAGCGTCGTCCGCCGGGATCACATCGAGTGCCGGCGGCGTGGCAAGACCGAAGCTCTGGAACCGCTGCTTCGCCACTCCTACCAGCCTCCGGCGACCAGAAACACGGCGCCGATGAGCACGACGATCTGGCTGCGCCAGTCGCGGATGATGAAGACGACCGGATCGTCATGCAACTCGTCGCGGCGGGCGAGAATCCAGACGCGGATGGTCAGGTACAGGACGATCGGCGCCAGGGGCCAGACTAGCCACGGGTGAGGATAGAGTTCGCGCACCGCAACACTGTCCATATAGAGTGCCAGCACCAGCGCCGAGGAAAAGGCCGAGGCCATGCCCGCCTGGGCGACGATCTCCTGGTCTCCGGTGCGGTAGCCGCGGCCGGCAATGCGTTCGCCGGCCGGAATCGCGGTCGTGCGCAGCTCGACAAAACGCTTCACCAGCGCCAGCGACAGGAAAAAGAAGATCGAGAAGGCCAGCAGCCAGAACGAGACGTCGACGCCGGTCGCCGCGGCGCCCGCCAGAACGCGGATCGTGTAGAGTCCGGCCAACGTCAGCACGTCGATCAGGAGCATGCGCTTGAACGACAGCGAATAGGCGGTGGTGATGACTATGTAGCCGCCGAGCACGCCGAGGAATTCGATAGGCAGCAGAAGCCCTGCACCAACGCCCATTGCAAGCAGCACCATCATCGAACCGAGGCCGAACGGGATCGACAGCGCGCCGCTGGCGAATGGCCGGTTGCGCTTGGTCAGGTGTTTGCGATCGAGCGCGAGATCAAAGAAATCGTTGAGGATGTAGATGGCGGAAGCGACTGCGCTGAACGATACGAAGGCCAGCAGGCATTCCCAGACCATGTCGGCGTTGAAGTATTCGTGCGACAGTACCATCGGCACCGCGATCAGCGAGTTCTTCAGCCACTGATGAACGCGCAGCATCTTGACGATGGTTCTGAACGTCGGCTTCGGCGCCGGCATCATTTCGGCACCGTGGGCGGCCTGCCATCGCGCAGCATGGCGGTCGGGCGCGACGACGATTGCCGCGCGCGCGGCGTCGAATACCCTAAGGTCGTGCCGGCTATTGCCGGCATAGTCGAAGCCGCCATCGCCATAGGCGGCGACAAGCGAGGCGCGCTTTCTGCCTGAGGTCATGTTGTGGGGGCCGTCGGTCGCCAGGACGCGATCGAATATCCCGAGATGTGCGGCGATCGCCTCGGCCAATTTGCGCGGCGTACCGGTCGCCAGCACGATCTGGCGGCCCTTGCCATGTTCAACGCGAAGGCGCTGAAGCAGCGCCTCGCGGTAAGGCAGCGACGCAGGATCGATGTCGATGCGTTGAGCGATGGCCTGCTTCAACCGCGCCGGCCCGCCGGCGAGCCAGAACGGCACGAGGAAAAGATAGAGCGGATTCTTCTTGAGAAGGATGAACAGCCCTTCCCACAACAGGTCCGTCGCGATCAGCGTGCCGTCGAGATCGACGGCAAGCGGAATTGCGTTCCTGTCCGACCGCGCGTCCATTTTCCGTTGCCCTGCCTAAAGCCCATGATCCCGAAAACCGATTTCTCGGAAAGGATCATGCACCATTCCAAAATCCGCGCCGTGCTTCGGCGTCTTCGGCCCGATATAACGGGGAACAGCGCAGCGAATGTTAAAACGCCCAGCCTGGCCTGGCTTGCGTGACGGTATTTCGCCCTTCATCATTAAGTTTCGCTGACCCGAAACGATAAAAGGCCGGGCATTGCCCGGCCTTCGAAAAATCGTCACCGTTTTTTGACGCGGCTACTTGATA
>NZ_RZSX01000781.1:0-2988 GCF_004023105.1 Mesorhizobium sp. M5C.F.Ca.IN.020.32.2.1
AGAATCAGCGGCCCCTTGCCGGCGCGGCACCATTCAGTTGCGAGATCGCCGGCTGCCTTGACCGCGCGGACGTCCATGCCGTCGACCTGGATACCGGGGATCTTGAAGGAGGCGCCGCGCTGCGAAAAATCCGTCTCGGCCGACGAACGCGATACCGAGGTGCCCATGGCATAGCGGTTGTTCTCGATGATGTAGATCACCGGCAGCTTCCACAGCGAGGCCATGTTGAAGCTTTCATAGACCTGGCCCTGATTGGCGGCGCCGTCGCCGAAATATGTCAGCGTTACATTGTTGTTGCCGCGATAGCGATTGGCGAAGGCGAGGCCGGTGCCGAGCGAAACCTGCGCGCCGACAATGCCGTGGCCGCCGTAAAAATGCTTTTCCTTCGAGAACATGTGCATGGAGCCGCCCTTGCCCCTGGACAAGCCGCCGCGGCGCCCGGTCAACTCGGCCATGACGCCGCGCGGCGACAGGTCCATCGCCAGCATGTGACCATGATCGCGGTAGGCGGTGATCATCTGATCGCCATCGACCAGCGCCATCTTCATGCCGGTGACAACTGCTTCCTGGCCGATATAGAGATGGCAGAAGCCGCCGATGAAGCCCATGCCGTAGAGCTGGCCGGCCTTTTCCTCGAAGCGGCGGATAAGCAGCATGCGCCGGTAGGCGTCAAGCTCCTCGTCTTTGGTGAAGTCGACAGGTTTGGGGGCCGAAACCCCCGCCGATTTGCCGTCGGATCTGGATTTGGATTTGGCAGGCGCTTTTCTGGCGGCGGTGGCCATGCATCACTCCCTGTTGGCGTCTCTTGCGGACACTGAGGGAGATCAGTTCTCCCCACCGATTTGGGAAGGCTAACACGCGGGAAAGCGTTTCGCCATGCTGAAAAATGCATGGCTGACATGCATCTAAGCGATTAAAATCATTGAAAATATCGTCGATTAACTTGAATTTGGTTATCTTGCCGTAGCTGGCAACATGATGGTGATTTCGTCGGCATGGGACATATTGAGTGCCCTGCGCGCCTGCTCGTCGAGCATGTCCTTCTCCAGCGTGCCCTGATGCATCAGCTGAACGCGCCGCTGCAGGTCGACCCGGCGCGCCTTGACGGCATCGAGCTCACTTTGCAGATCGACGGCTTCGGCTTCCAACCGATACTTGGAATATATGCCGAATTCGCCATGATAGGCGTGGAATCCGAAATAGGCCAGGAATGCCACGCAGAGCGAGGGAATGATCAGCCGACCGGTGTTTCTCTGCTTGTGCTGACGTGTCCACATGATCCAAATCCCTTAGAGCGGCGCGCGTCGGCTTGGACGCGCAAAGGACGCTCTAACACTCTGCGACCTAGCCCTTTCTCGCCCGATTGTGCTTAATGGACGGTTACGGATGTCCGGATTTGGCGGTGTTGAAACAAAAAGGGCGAGGAATGCCCCCGCCCTTTTCATTCCGGATATCTTCTGTGGGCTCAGCCTTTCACGATCGACTTGCCGGCGTAGAGCGCCTGCTTGCCAAGCTCTTCCTCGATGCGGATGAGCTGGTTGTACTTGGCCATGCGATCCGAGCGCGACAGAGAGCCCGTCTTGATCTGCCCGCAATTGGTGGCGACGGCGAGATCGGCGATGGTCGAATCTTCGGTTTCGCCCGAGCGGTGCGACATTACCGCGGTGTAGCCGGCCTTGTGCGCGGTCTCGACGGCGTCGAGCGTTTCGGTCAATGAGCCGATCTGGTTGACCTTGACCAGGATAGAATTGGCGACGCCCATACGGATGCCGTCGCGCAGCCGCGCCGTATTGGTGACGAACAGATCGTCGCCGACCAGCTGGGTCTTCTTGCCGATGAGGTTCGTCAGCGTTTTCCAGCCGTCCCAGTCGTCCTCGGCCAGCCCATCCTCGATCGTGATGATCGGATAATCCGCCGCAAGCTTGGCCAGATATTTGGCCTGGGTCTTCGGATCGCGGGTCTTCTTCTCGCCTTCGTAGACGTAGTTGCCGTCCTTGAAGAATTCGGTCGCGGCGCAATCGAGGCCCAGCGCAACCTCTTCGCCCGGCTTGAAGCCAGCCTTCTCGATCGATTCCATGATGAAATCGAGCGCGGCGGGCGCGCTTTTCAAGTTAGGAGCGAAGCCGCCCTCGTCACCTACATTGGTGTTGTGGCCGGCACCCTTCAGCTTCTTCCTCAACGTATGGAAGATTTCCGAGCCCCAGCGCACGCCGTCACGCAGTGTCGGCGCACCGATCGGCAGGATCATGAATTCCTGGAAATCGATCGGGTTGTCGGCATGGGCGCCACCGTTGATGATGTTCATCATCGGCACCGGAAGCACGTGCGCCTTGGTGCCGCCGACATAGCGGTAGAGTGGCAGGCCGGCCGCTTCCGCCGCAGCCTTGGCCACAGCCAGCGAGACGCCGAGGATAGCGTTGGCGCCGAGCCGGCTCTTGTTGGGCGTGCCGTCGAGTTCGATCATGGTCTGGTCGATGTGGATCTGGTTCTCGGCTTCCATACCGCCGATCGCCTCGAACAGCTCGCCATTGACGGTCTCTACCGCCCGCAGGACCCCCTTGCCGAGGTAGCGGGCGCCGCCGTCGCGCAGTTCGACGGCCTCATGCGCGCCGGTCGAGGCGCCGGAGGGCACCGCAGCGCGGCCCATCGAGCCATCTTCGAGGACGACGTCGACCTCAACGGTCGGGTTTCCGCGGCTGTCCAGGATTTCACGCCCGACAATGTCGATGATGGCAGTCATTGCGATGTCCCCGATTGATCTGACGAAGCGTCGGGCACGTCTTAGCCAAAGTGCTGCAAAACGCAATCGGGGCGTCCGCAAATATTGCCGCCACCTCCGCCACATCGATTCACGAAGCACAAATTGCTGTCATCATAAGTCATGTCAGTCATAAGTCTTGGCGGCATGCGGCTTTCTGGTTTATGCTCGCGCTGCGCGGGGCGAAACAGGAGGAGTTTCGCCATGTCTCAGTTGAGCGGTATTGTGAG
>NZ_RZSX01000782.1:0-2965 GCF_004023105.1 Mesorhizobium sp. M5C.F.Ca.IN.020.32.2.1
AGGGTCCCGACCGCCGCACACATCCGCAACCTCAACGCCGCGCGACTTGCTGCCGACGTCATGGGCACGCCGACGCTGGTCGTCGCGCGCACCGACGCGGAAGCGGCAAAGCTGCTCACCTCCGACATCGACGAGCGCGACCAGCCGTTCGTCGACTATGGCGCCGGCCGCACGGTGGAAGGCTTCTACCACGTCAGGAACGGCATCGAGCCGTGCATCGCGCGGGCCATCGCCTACGCGCCTTACGCCGACCTGATCTGGTGCGAAACCTCCAAGCCCGATCTGGCGCAGGCCAAAAAATTCGCCGAGGGCGTGCACAGGCACCATCCCGGCAAGCTTCTCGCCTATAACTGCTCGCCGTCCTTCAACTGGAAGAAGAACCTCGACGACGCCACGATCGCCAGGTTTCAGCGGGAACTCGGCGCCATGGGCTACAAGTTCCAGTTCATCACGCTAGCCGGTTTTCACCAGCTCAATTTCGGCATGTTCGAACTCGCCCGCGGCTACAAGGCACGGCAGATGGCGGCCTATTCCGAGTTGCAGGAAGCGGAGTTCGCGGCGGAAGCCCACGGCTACACCGCGACCAAGCACCAGCGCGAAGTCGGCACCGGCTATTTCGACGCCGTGTCGATGGCAATCACCGGTGGCCGGTCCTCGACCACGGCCATGCATGAATCGACCGAGCACGCCCAGTTCAAGCCGGCCGCAGAATAGCAGGAACGCAACAGACAGAGGAAACGCCCCTAAAGGGCTAAGGGAGAAGACCAATGGCATCGATCAGTCGCGTCAAGGAACGGGCCGAAGAACAGGCCACCACCATGAGTGTCGACCAGCAGGCGACCATCCGCATGCTGGCCAACGACCTGCACAGGCTCAACCAATCGGTGATGAAGGCGGTCGAGGCCGGTGTGTCGGTGGAGCTCGTGCGCTCGGCACGGCACCATGGCGGCGACGGCAACTGGGGCGATCTGCTGATCCCGGTGATCGTCACGCAGCGGAGCCTCGACTGACCGAAATCCGACCAAAGCCCGTCGATCGATCCGGCGTCACCTGCGCAGTCTCTGCGCAGGTGATCTGCGATTGCACGATCAGTTGCCATAATGAGCAAGAACAGAACTTGCTTTGAATTTCAACGTTTCTTGCGCTATTCTGGATATCGTCGTTTCAGCTTGACATAGGGAGAGATCTCACGGCAATTGTCTCTAAGTTTCAACCCTGCATTGAAACCCGACGAGTGCCCGCTACGCTCATGCGCCCCGTGAATCGCGATACCAAGACTGTAAACCACCTGACTTTCGTGAGCCGCAACGTGGACCCGGAGATGCTCACAGACTTCACCCGTGTGCTCGTCGTCGGAAAGTCGCCGGTCAACCGGGTGGTGGTTTCAAAAATCGTCGAACGATCCGGGCTCAAACCGATCTCAGAATCGCCCGAAACGGCAGCAACGACTTTGCGATCGCTCATTCCCGGAGCTGTCGTCCTCGATGGCGGAGCGGACAATAAGGACTGCGACGCGCTGATGTCCGGTATCAACGCGCTGCGACGCACCTCAGGCAGGTCACTTCCCTCGGTGATCCTGCTTTCGACCAAGAACGGCACAGCGGAGAGCCTCGGCCTGTCGAGCGTCGTCGATGCGGTTGTCGTCAAACCGATCACGACCGAACGGCTGCAGCCAGTGATCGACCATTTGATCGGGCTCGCACGCAGCTAGCCGACGTCCGATCCGGCTTACACGCCTTTCCTCGCTTCTTGCGATCGAATCTGGATATTTATGTCAGTATGCGAGCGCTCGGTACCGCCTGACAATGAGCCCCGCTACGTCTCCTTTTGCAATTGCGACGCATCTGGGATAGCACCTTCGAACAAATCCGCAGGCATGTTCCGACTTCGCGACATGGCTGTCGATATCGGCGGATCACGACATGTCCTCAGAACAGACCATCGCCGCGCTTTGCAGGAAACTCGGACTGCGCATCACCGGTCCGCGCCGCGTCATCATGCGCGTTCTATCCGAATCCAGCGACCATCCGGATGTGGTGGAACTCCATCGCCGTGTTGTCGCCATCGAGCCGACGATCGCGCTCGCCACTGTCTATCGCACCGTCAGCCTTCTGCGCGAGAAGGGCATTCTGGAGCGGCACACCTTTGGCGATCGGCGCGCCAGATACGAAACCGTCCCCCGTGAGCATCACGATCATCTCATCAATATCGAGACGGGAGACGTCGTCGAATTCCAGTCGTCGGAGATCGAGCGGCTCCAAGAGGAAATCGCTCGACAGCACGGATTCACGATCATCAGCCACAGACTGGAGATCTACGTAAAGCCGATCCAGAAAACGCGACGCTCTCGTCAATCCGGAGAATGACCGCCCGTTTCTAGCGTTCCTCGCCAATCTCCATTCGGCCCACTCTAAGTGTGGTGACGGCGAAGGCCGCGATGAAGGCGGCGGACAGCATGAGAACGATGGTCGGCGCCGGTGCGCTGTCGATGAAGAAGGACAGATAGACGCCGAGAAACGACGCGGCGACCGCGATCGCGACCGACAGGATCAGCATGGCGCTAAACTTCCTTGTCAGCAGGAAGGCGATGGCGCCAGGCGCGATCAGCATGGCGATGGCCATGATGATGCCGACCGCCTTCAGCGCGCCGACGATAGTGAGCGAGATCAGGCAAAGCAGGCCGTAGTGGAGCAGATTGACCCGAAGACCAACCGCGCGAGCCTGAGCCGGGTCGAAGGCGTGCAGCAGGAAGTCGCGCCACTTGATCCCGATGATGCCGGCCGTGATCGCAGCAATGAGCCCCGTTTCGACGATGTCGCGCAAGCCGATGCCCAGCACATCGCCGAACAATATGTGGTCGAGATGCACGTCGGACTGGATCTTTACATAGAGGACCAGGCCGAGACCGAACATGCCGGAGAAGACGATTCCCATTATCGTGTCCTGTTTGATGCGGCTGTTGTCC
>NZ_RZSX01000783.1:0-2963 GCF_004023105.1 Mesorhizobium sp. M5C.F.Ca.IN.020.32.2.1
GCGCCCGGTTGACCGGCCGCACCGGGTCGATGAAGAAATCGCCGGGTGGGCAGTAGAGACCCTCGGGCCGGGGATGAAGCAGGTCACTGGCGCGCATGGCTCCAAGATAGTTGCTAATTCCGGCGCGGGAAGCCTGTTGCAAGTGACTGCTGACTCGGCTTACAGGCAACTGTCGGCGTGAAACCGCATCAGGCCTCGTCGGCGATCATTTTCGTTCACCTGCGCCACACGTGGCCGCGGCTGCGAAAAAAGTCCGATTCGCATGCCCGAAAGGGCAGGACACCGACACGGGGGACGTTGCATGCGCTGGAACTTGGTGGTCTTGGCATCTTGCCTGGCAATAGCCGGTTGCATCGGCACCTCGATTGCCGAGCGACAGGACGCGAATGTCCAATCCTCGCTGCAATATGACAGCGTGCCCTGCAATCAATTGCTGGCGCAACGCAACCGGCTGGCACAGCAATACCGTCTTCCACAGGATGCCAAGCCGTCCTTCTCCGATCCCGGGGTGGGCCTCGGCCCGTTCACGCCGGACGCCCGTTCCAAGGCCCAGCGAGAGGTCGAACAGGCGAGCGGCCGGATCGATGCCATGAACCGGTCGATCGCCCGCCGCGAATGTGGCAAGCCGGCCAAGCAGACCAAGCTTGGCCTGCCGGGTTAGCGCATGATCCCGGAAATCGGAATCAATTTCCGGAAAGGATCATGCGTGGATTCAAAAAATGTTAAAGCGTCCTTTGCGCGTTCAATTGGACGCGCGGCGCTCTAATACCCCGCGTCGCGATCCACCACGTTCTCGAGCTTCCCGCCGCGCTCGAAGGCGGCCATCTGGCGCAGCATGATCGGCACCAGATGCACGGGATCGGAGGTTGCCGCCGCATGCGGCGTCACGAACACTTTCGGGTGGGTCCACAGCCGGCTGGTCTTCGGCAGCGGCTCGACCTCGAACACGTCGAGGCTCGCTTCCTTGAGTGTGCCGTCCTCCAGCGCACGCAGAATGTCGGCGTCCTTCTGCAACTTGCCGCGCCCGGCATTGATCAGCACCGAGCCGCCGAGGCCGTTGCGTTTCCTCAATTCCTTCAGCACGCCGTAATTGATCACGCCTTGCGTCTGCGGCGTGAGTGGCAAAAGCACCACCAGAATGTCGGTGGCGTTGAGGAAGGGGACCAATCCGGCCTCGCCCGCATAGGTCGAAACGCCTTCCATCGGCCGCTCGCTGCGCGACCAGCCATTGAGCGCAAAGCCGAGTGACAAAAGCACCGACGCCGCCGCGCGGCCAAGCGTGCCGAGCCCCATGATGCCGACGGAGATGTCGCCGGCCGGTCGCTGCGGTGGCTCGTGCCAGATCTTCTTTTGCTGCTGCGACCGGTAGAGCATGCCCTGGCGATGGTGATCGAGCACCCGCCAGACGACGTATTCGGTCATGTACTGGGTCAGGTTGTCGGCCACGACCTTGACGATCGGCACGTCGGGCAAAGTGGGATCGGCGAAGATGTGGTCGACGCCGGCGCCGATCGAAAAGACAGCGCGCAGATTGGGCAGCGACGACAGAAGGTTGGGCCGCTGCTTCCACACCACCGCATAGGTGATCGAGGGATCGCTGGCGCCGTCCGGCTCGAGCACCACCTCGCGTTCCGCCGACAAGAGTTCGCGCCAACGGCCTGGATGGATACCGGTGAGGGCAAGCAGGATACGGCCTTTTTCCATTGCGGATTCTATTTCCTTATGCGGGACGGGCTACTCGCTGACGATGCCGACCGGCGCCGTTTCGATCCTGAATGCGGCCGAGATCAGCGCCTTGGTATAGTCGGTCTGCGGCCGTTCGAAAATCTGTTCGGATGGGCCGGCTTCGACGATCCTGCCATTGCGCATGACGATGACGTCGTTGGCAAGCGCGCGGATGACCTTCAGGTCGTGGCTGATGAACAGATAGGCGAGGTCGTGCTTCGCCTGCAGGCTGCGCAGAAGATCGACCACCTGCGCCTGCACGCTCATGTCGAGCGCCGAGGTTGGCTCGTCCAGCATGACGAAGCGCGGGTTGAGCACCATGGCGCGGGCGATGGCGATGCGCTGGCGCTGGCCGCCGGAAAACTCGTGCGGATAGCGATTGCGCGTAGCGGGATCGAGCCCGACTTCCCCGAGCACATCGACGATGCGCTTGTCACGCTCATCGGGCGACAGCTTCGGTTCGTGGATCTTCAGCCCTTCCTCGATGATCTCGGAGACCGACATGCGCGGGCTCAACGACCCGAACGGATCCTGGAATACGATCTGCAGCTCGCGCCGCAGCGGCCGCATGGCGTTGAACGACAGCTCGTTGATATCGCGCCCGTTGAACTGAATGGTCCCGATCGACGAGATCATCCTGGCCAGCGCCAGGCCGAGCGTCGTCTTGCCAGAGCCGGATTCGCCGACGACGCCGAGCGTCTGGCCGGCGCGCACGGTGACGTCGATGCCGTCCACCGCCTTCACATTGTCGACGGTGCGCCGGAAAAAGCCCTTCTTGATCGGAAACCAGACTTTTATGTCCTGGCCTGTCATCACAGGCTTGGCGGCAGCGTTTGCGGCGGGCGGTTTGCCCTTCGGTTCGGCGGCCAGCAGATGCCGCGTATAGGTGTGCTGCGGGTTGGCGAAGATATCTTTCGTCGGTCCGGTCTCGACGATCTTGCCCTTGGTCATCACGCAGACCCGGTCGGCGATCTTTCTGACGATGCCGAGATCGTGGGTGATGAACAGCATCGACATGCCCTTGCGGCTCTTCAGCTCCGCAAGTAGTTCGAGGATCTGCGCTTGCACGGTGACGTCGAGTGCCGTCGTCGGTTCGTCGGCGATCAGCAGTTCCGGTTCGTTGGCCAGTGCCATGGCGATCATGACGCGCTGGCGCTGGCCGCCGGAAAGCTGGTGCGGATAGGCGTCGAGCCGCTTCTCCGGCTCGCGGATGCCGACCTCGTTGAGCAGCTCCAGGG
>NZ_RZSX01000784.1:0-2957 GCF_004023105.1 Mesorhizobium sp. M5C.F.Ca.IN.020.32.2.1
GGCTCGTGAAATCCGGAAAACATCGCCTGCACTTCTGCAAGATCGGCCTGAGCCAGCTTGGGGTCGTCCCGGTGATTGGCACCACAGCAAGCAAACCAGTAGACCCTTTCGCCGGGGATCGCGGCCAGTCCGATGCGTTTTCCGGCTCCCCAGCTTTCGGTAAGACGCGCGGGGTCCATTCCTTGCGGGAAACCGGGCGCGATGGCTCGCCAGCAAGCGTAGCGAGCGAAATGCTCACGAGATTGCGGAAACAGCGCTCTACGAACCGCGGAGTGAATGCCATCGCAAGCGAGCACCAGCTCGCTTTCCACAATCTCCCCATTCGCAAAGCGCAGGGCGATGTTGTCGCCAACCTGCCGAGCATCCACGCATTCCATTTCGGTGCGGATGACAAAACGTGGTAGTTCCGAAAGACGGGCCTTTGGAGATCGCCGCGATGCAGCACGGCCATGCTGAGGTGACCATATTGCTGACTGAAGCGCTGAAAATCCGTGGATTGGAGAACTTGTCCCTTGTCGTCGAGAAGATCCAGCCTGTGTATTGGCTGCGCCTCGGCCACAACCGCTTCGTAGAGCCCGAGCGTACGAAGGGCACGAAGTGCATTGGCGCTGAGACTGAGACCCGCACCCAGAGGTTTCAGTTCGCTCGCCTGCTCGTAAATCTCGGTCTCCCATCCGAGCAACCGCAGGCCCTTGGCCACTGCAAGTCCGGCGATGCCTGCGCCAATGATGACCGCGCGCATGTTCACGCTCCCTTTCGCCTTTGCCACGCGGCAAAACACTTTGCGAGACCAAAGTGTTCCCGAGGAAACAGGCGGCTAACGCCTTCGCCAATTTCACTCGAAGGGAGGTCTGCGGTGTGGCGTACCGACGCCCTGGAGCTCTGACGATCGCGTCCGAGATTCGCGAAATCGTGTTACAGGCGTTAAATAACTTCGCATGGACAGGGACATGAGCCAGACGCAGAGTTCCGTCGGCGCTTCGGCTACGGTGGCATTCATCGATCTTGCGGGCTTTAGCGCCATCGCGGACGTTTATGGAGATGCAGCGGCAATCGATGTGCTCGAGATTTTCGAGAGCATGGTCCGCGAGGCGCTTGCTGGCTACGAGCCTCCGATCAAGTGGATCGGGGATGAAGCGATGCTCTCGTTTCCGGAGCCGGAGTTAGCGATCCAGGCGCTTGGAACGCTGTTGCAGGCATGCCGGGAAGAACCGCGCCTTCCGCTCACCCGGTCGGCGCTGAACCATGGACCGGTCATCCGCAGGGCAGGTGATCTGTTTGGATCTACCGTCAACATAGCGGCACGTATTGCTGCGCTTGCGTTCCCCGGTCAATTGCTTGCGACTCAACCCATTGCCGACGCCGCTGCCGCCAAAGGCATCTTGGTGCGGGATCTCGGAGAGGTGGCGCTGCGGTCGGTAGCTGATGAAATCCCTCTTTACGAGATCGAACTTGCCCCCTCGCCTGACCCGGCCTGGATCGATCCAGTGTGCAAGATGCATGCTCCGTATGCATCCTATCGACGGGCCGCCCCAGAAGGGCCATGGTTTTGTTCGCCGCGTTGTGAAGAGGCATATCGGAAGTCGCCGCAGACCTATCCACTGGCTCGATGACACGGCTCCCCTAGCTGCCCTGGCGCCCCCTCTCAGTCTATACTCATTGCGCAGGTGAGATATGCTACGGTGCCGGAAGTCGCCGCAGCATGATCCGCTGCCACAAGTGGCACATTGGTGCCGATGAGCGCACTTTCAGAGTTTCGCCGACTTTCATCCTGATCGCGTCCGTCGAAGGATAGGCGCGGCCGTTGATGGTGAAATAATTCGGCTGTCCGCCGGCGGAAGCCAAATCCTTCCAGCTGCTGGAAGTTCAAGAGTTGCCGTCCAGCCATGGCCGATCCGTCGTTTCCAAGAAAGTCACGGAGAATGGGTTCCATGGGCGTTCTCTGCTGCTTGACTCTCAGCCTTTTTCGCGGCAGGTTTGATCAATAGGTCAGACCAATTTACCGATCCGGGATCAGCCTGATAATTCCGTTGAAGTAGAAATGGGTAACAATGCCGATCCAGGCCGTTGAACCGCGTCGACTTTACCGACAGATCGCCGATCAGCTCAGGCAGCTGATCGACGCGGGCGAGTTCGCAGTCGGCGATCGGCTGCCGACCGAGCGCGAACTGGCCGATCAGCTTGGCATCTCCCGCCCGACTGTCCGTGAAGCGCTGATCGCCCTCGAGGTCGAGGGGCGCATACGCATTCGCGTCGGCTCCGGCATCTACGTCACCGACCGGCCGCGTGCCGAGGTTTTGACCGCAGAGATGGATGAAGGCCCGTTCGAGTTGTTGCGGGCGCGCGAGTTCCTCGAAGGGGCGATCGCCGCCGAAGCCGCCCTCCATGTTCGGCCGATTGACATCGAACATATGGACGACGTGCTGCACCGCATGGAGGACATACTTCACCCGACCAAGATGACGATCGCGCTCGACCGCGAGTTCCATACGATGGTGGCGGGCATTCTCGGAAACGCCGTCCTGGTGCGCTGCATCGGCGAGCTTTTCGACCAGCGCATGAACCCATATTTCGAACGACTGTCGAGTTATTTCGAGAACAGGGATTCCTGGCGGGCCGCGGCGGAGGAGCATCGCGCGGTGCGCGACGCGATCGCGGCGCGCGAGCCCGAACGGGCCAAGGCCGCCATGCAGGAACATCTGCGGCAGTCTCAACTGAGATTCTCACGCAATTTCGGTGAGAAATCTGCGGCCAGGGAGGTCGCGGGATAGGAGTCGGCCGACCGGGAGGATCCTGTCGGCACAGTCAAATCCAATCACAGGGAGGAATATGATGTTGAGAAAATACGTCGTTCTGCTCGGCACGATCGCGGCAATCGCTCTGCCCATGGCTTCGGCCTCTGCACAAACCGCGCTGAAATGGGCGCACGTCTACGAAACGTCCGAACCCTTCCACAC
>NZ_RZSX01000785.1:0-2956 GCF_004023105.1 Mesorhizobium sp. M5C.F.Ca.IN.020.32.2.1
GTCTATGACAACGCCCCACTTGGTTCGCTGATCCGTTATTCCGACGGCATGCCGAAACCGCCCGCGCGCTTCACCCGCAAGCTCGCGGACTGGGAGCGTCGCAACGGTCTCGGCCGCCTGGTCCGGAAAGCACCGCCGCGCGACCGTCCGACCTACAGCGCGCCGGCCTCGATCACGCTCAACGAAGGCAATTTTTCCTCCAGCGGCGTCGCCCTCGTGACCGTGATGCGCACCCATTCGGTCGACAGCGAGCTCAAGTTCGAGATCGTCGAGCGGCCCGCCATCGGCATGGTCCGGGTTCTGCAGCGGATCGGCGACGACGACGAGTTGCTGCATCTCGCCGATAGCCGCGAGGCGGCCGAACTCTGGCTCGCACAGACCGGACACCGCAACGCGCGTCTTGAAGACGTAACCGCCGACGAGGTCGGCGCGGATGTCATCGAAGGCCGGGCGGCGGCGTGAGCCGCGCAGAGACACACCTGCGCGCAGAGATCATCAACCCCTTCAACATCATGGCCCGGGCTCGGAAACGAGCACCGGGCCGCTTGCTTTTTCAGGAGCGGCACGATGCCCGAATTCACCATCGAAACCACCTACCGCCTGCCGGTGTTCCGGCACTCAACCTATTCGGCCGACACGCCGGAGGCCGCCTGCCGGCTGGCCATTGAAGACAAGAATTGGTCTGGTCAAAGGGAGGACTACGAGTCCTCCGGCGAAACCTACGTGACCGGCATCTGGGAAGGTGCCGATGCCGCCTATCGCGGACACACGATCCGCGTCCCTCGTCATTTCGAGGAGACCGTACAGCGCAAGGCCGCGCATTTCGAACTCATGCTTGGTCTGCTCAAGATCATGGTCAGCGACACGAAGGCCCGCCGCGCGACCGCCCCGGAATGGTTGGCGAAGTCCGAATGGGCCGTTGCCCTAGGCGAGGCCATCCTCGAGGGCGCGCGCGGTCCAGACGAACCCGCCGCGGACGGGGGCGATCCCGATGCCTGAGATCATCGAAACCACCGTCTACCGGCTCGACGAGCTGTCCGAGGCGGCCAAGGAAGAGGCGCGCGCCTGGTATCGGGAGGGCGCCTTCGACCACGACTGGTACGAATTCGTCTATGACGACTTTGAACGTGTCTGCGAAATCCTCGGCGTCGAGCTGAAGACCAGAGCCGTCCGCCTTATGGGCGGCCGCACGAGGCAACAGCTGTGCATCTGGTTTTCAGGATTCTGGAGCCAGGGAGACGGCGCCTGCTTTGAGGGGCGCTACCGTCACGCCAAGGGCGCGCGGCGCAAAATCCGCGACTATGCGCCGAATGACGGCGAGTTGCACAGGATTGCCGACGCGCTGCAGGCGATCCAGCGCCGCAACTTCTACCAGCTCCACGCCGCCATCTCGCATCGCGACCGCTACTATCACGAATACACGATGGCGATTGCGGTCGAGCGCGACAGTCCGACCTATCAGGACATGACCGCCGATACGGAGGAGGCCGTCACGGAGGCGCTGCGCGACCTCGCCCGCTGGCTCTATCGTCAGCTCGAGCGCGAATATGAGTATCTGACCTCGGATGCGGTGGTCGACGAGGCGATCCTCGCTAACGAATACACCTTCACTGCCGGCGGCTGCCGCTTCGGCTAGGTGCCGTTCGCCCTAATGAGCGATGCCTGACGCACCCTGCCGGGCCGGTCGCTGCCTTGATCCGTTGCGTCCGCAGGTCTGGACGCGGCGTCCCCGCTGTCAACGGGCAAGCCGTTCCCTCATCGCAAGCAATGGGTGACACCGGGTCCTGGCTCGCATCCGCCCGCGCGCCATCGCAACGGAAATCAGGAGGCGATGGCCATGTGCAGGGTTCTCAACGGGCATCACGCAGGCTTGCCGGCAGGCGCCGTCTATATTGGCCGCGGATCGAAGTGGGGCAATCCGTTCCGGATCGGCCCCGACGGCGATCGCGACGCCGTCATCGCAAGGCACGAGCGCTGGCTCGCCGACCAGCACCATCTCCTGCGCGCCCTCGACGAGTTGCGCGGCAAGGACCTGGTGTGCTTTTGCGCGCCGCGTCCGTGCCACGGCGATCTCTTGCTGCGGCTCGCCAACGCGACGCGCGAGGAACGCATCGCCTGGTGGCGCAAGACCGCGTAATCGTCGTGCTCCCGCCGGCTCGAGCCACAGGCTCCCGCTGCAAACGTCCTGCCCACTGGCCAACGCCTTCCATCAAGACCGCCTGGCCTATGGCCGCTTCGCGCATTGCCCGATCCCAAGATCCTCCCGGCGCAGAAAACGCCCGCCCTGTTTGACGCCCGGTAAGGGGTCGCCCGCCTCATGTCGTCAACCCGCAAGGGGTTCCCCTCGGTCCCTCGGTGACGACGGCGGCCGGCCCCTTCCTGCTGGCGTCGGCGGGACGGTTTCCGCGCAAAAATTGGAGGATAGACCCATGGCAAGCACGCAGCGGCCTCATCACCCGGATGACATTGTCGTTTGGCCGGACGGCACTTGGGCGACGCTTGGGGAAGTCTGGGCCGGCGACTTTGGCTGGATGTCGGACGACTACGAGATCGTGTGCGCGGACGATGTCGAACGGCTGAAGGCACTGAACCTGGCGGACGATCTCGGCCTCCCCTGAGAGGGAGAGGAATGCCGGGAGGGTTTGAGCCGGCGTGGTCGAGAGAGAGAGCGCCGCGCGGCTCGCTCCCGTTCCGCTCTCCCGAGGTTCCTGCCATGACCCCCGTCTCCGCATCCGCGGCGCTCGCTGCCGCGCCGCTCCCGCTCGCCGATAGTGACGTCGCAATGGCGGTCGTTGCCGCCGCAGGCCTGTTGCTTCCCCATCTCGAACGCGGCGAGCGCATCGACGCGCCAAAGCTGCGCGCGGCAATGGAAACCGCATACGGCGCTTCCGACACCGCCGGCGCCTGGGACTGGAAGAGGGCCTACGATGCCTGCGAGGCGGCCACGGTCCTGTTC
>NZ_RZSX01000786.1:0-2947 GCF_004023105.1 Mesorhizobium sp. M5C.F.Ca.IN.020.32.2.1
AGCGAAAACTGGTTGGCGGCACCTGCGTCAATACCGGCTGCATGCCGACCAAGGCCATGGTGGCAAGCGCCTATGCCGCGCATCTTGCCCGCCGCGCCGCCGACTACGGCGTGACGCTCTCCGGCCCGGTCGGCGTCGACTACAAGGCGATCAAGGCGCGCAAGGACAAGGTGTCGAACGACGCCCGCGGCAACCTCGAAAGCTGGATCGCCGGCATGGACAAATGCACGCTTTATCGCGGCCATGCGCGCTTCGAATCTGCCAATTCCGTGCGTGTCGGCGACGACCTGCTGAGCGCCGAGAAGATATTCCTCAACACCGGCGGCCGCGCCTCGGTGCCCGACCTGCCCGGTGTCAACGACATTTCGTACCTGACCAATTCGTCGATGATGGATCTCGACGAGTTGCCGCGCCATCTCGTCGTCGTCGGCGGCAGCTACGTCTCGCTCGAATTCGCGCAGATGTTCCGCCGTTTTGGATCAGAGGTCACTGTGATCGAAAAGAGCCCGCGGTTGATCGGCCGCGAGGATGAGGATGTCTCAGCCGCCATCCTGTCCATCTTCGAAAACGAAGACATCACGGTCCATCTCGGCGCCGATGACATCGGCTTCGCCAGAAAGGGCAACGAAATTGCCGTGACCTTCTCCGCCGACAAGGCGCCGGCGGTCGGTTCGCATGTGCTGCTGGCGCTGGGCCGAACGCCCAACACCGACGATCTCGGCCTCGACAGAGCCGGCGTCGAGGTCGACAAACGCGGCTTCATTGTCGTTGACGACCAGTTGCGCACCAGCGTGCCCGGCATCTGGGCGATGGGTGACTGCAACGGCAAAGGCGCCTTCACCCACACCTCCTACAATGACTACGAGATCGTCGCCGCCAATCTGCTCGACAACGATCCGCGCAAGGTGAGCGACCGCATCGAGGCCTATGCGCTTTATACCGATCCGCCGCTCGGCCGCTGCGGCATGACGGAGACAGCGGTAAGAAAGTCCGGGCGTCGCGCGCTGGTCGGCCAGCGGCCGATGACCCGCGTCGGCCGCGCCGTCGAGAAAGGCGAGACGCAAGGTTTCATGAGGATCCTGGTCGACGCCGGCACCAAGGAAATCCTCGGCTGTTCGGTGCTCGGCCCCGGCGGCGACGAGGCGATACACTGCGTGCTCGATCTGATGTACGCCAAGGCGCCGGTCAGCACGCTCGCGCGGGCAACCCATATCCACCCCAATGTCTCCGAACTTCTGCCCACCATTGCCCAGGAATTGAAGCCGCTGGCATAGGCCGGGCAGGCGTTTGGAACCAGTAGTGTCCACCGCACCCCTTCGGGAGCCGGCCGAGAGGGTCCTGCGCCCATAGCGCGAAAAGCTGGACCAATCGACAGCGTATCGGCGAAAGGGCATGTGTTCGGCCTCTTTCTTGGAGGAATATCATGCAAAAATCGATCGAGCGCATCGCCGGCGACAGCGAGGGCGTTTCCTATGAATTCCCGGTGTTCCGCTTCGAGGGAGCGGACAAATCGGCATCTTCAGCCTATCTGCAGGCAGCGCTGCATGCCGGCGAACTGCCGGGCGTCGTCGCCATCGACGCGCTGATGCCGATGCTCGGAAAAGCCGAAGCGGAGGGCCGCATCAAGGGCAATATCACCGTCGTACCGCAAGCCAATCCGATCGGCCGCGCCCAGTATCATTTCGGCGAGCATCAGGGCCGCTTCCATCTGGGCACCCGCACCAACTTCAACCGCGGCTTTCCGCTGCTGGCCGCGCCCGACATCTCACTCCTGCCGGACACGACCCGTGGCACCGTCGACCAGCGGCTGAAGATCCGGCTGCTGCAACTTTCCATTGGCCACGACCTCGTGCTCGACCTGCATTGCGACGACGAGGGCCTCGCCTACCTCTATGTCCACACCAGCCTGTGGCCGGCGATGGCGGATTGCGCGGCCGCCATGGGCGTCGACGCGGTGGTGCTGTGGGATGAGGACACCGACGGCACCTTCGAGGGCGCCTCGATCATGCCGTACCAGAACGTTCCCGCCGACGTCGCGCGCCTCGATCGACGCGTCGCCACCACGGTCGAATATCGCGGCATACTCGATGTCGATGGCGCTCTGGCCGCCTCCGATGCGGAAGGGCTGTACCGGCTGCTAGTGGCACGCGGCGTGATCGTGGATCAGACCCTGCCCGAGCCCGGCAGCTTTGCCGGGCCTAATTTTTTCACCGGCATTGTCGCACCGCTCGAAAACGTCGACATGATGCCGGCGCCCCGAGCGGGCGCGGTCCTTTACGAGGTGAAGCCCGGCGACCCTGTGGCAAAAGGCGCACTGCTCGCCACCGTCGTCCATGCGCCAGGTGAGCCCGACGGCCGCACGCAAGTGTTCGCACCGCAGTCGGGCATCATCCTGACACGGCGTTCCCGGCGCATCATCCGTGCCGGCGAAGACCTGCTGAAGCTGGTCGGCGACAGGAAGAGCGCCGACGCAAGGTCGGGGACGCTGGAGGACTGACGGCCTATGCCCTTCGCCAAGCGCTTCATTGAATCCAGTTGCGTGGCCGTTCAATCGCCGCTATTGGAATCGCCATGAACATGCGCTCGATCAAGACCGTTTGGTGGTGGGCTCGCTGACAGCGGCCTGTTCGAACGCGTGCGCGTGAAAATAGAAGGTGGCCGCAACGGAATGTCCGGGCGGCCATTTGTTTTTTCAAGCCATGCCCCGGGTCCGTTGCCCCAAGACGCTGAAATAGCCAAGACGCTGATGGAGACGGCAATGACGACGAAAATTCTGGAGAACGGGGCGGAGCGCTTCGTCACGGCGGGTGGCGTGACGATTACCCGCGAGCGCCATGATCGCCCTTACGAAGGCGCGATCGACGCCTATATCGACGGGCTGAATGCGCGCCGTGGCGCCGTGTTTTCCTCGAATTACGAATACCCCGGCCGCTATACGCGCTGGGAC
>NZ_RZSX01000787.1:0-2945 GCF_004023105.1 Mesorhizobium sp. M5C.F.Ca.IN.020.32.2.1
ATCCTCATCATCGTGCTGGCGGCCCGGGTGCTGATCAGCCGTAGGGAGAGATGAGCGATGGCATCGTTGCGATTGCTGCTCGCCAAACCCTGGATCTGGTCCTTCATCGGCGCGCTGCTGGTGTGGCTGGCGACGATCACCTTCACCGGTGGATATGGCGGCGGCGGCATGATCACGGCGGCACTTTCTCTGGCCGTCTTCACCGTCGTTGTCGGTGTCGGGCAGATGTTCGTCATCACGCTCGGACCAGGCAATGTCGACCTGTCGCTGCCGGCCAATATCGGCCTCGCCAGCGCCGTCGCCATGAAGGTGATGGACGGGAATGATGCGATGATCGCTGTCGGGCTGCTGGCGGCGGTGGCCTGCGGCATGGCCGTCGGCGCCGCCAATTATCTCTTGATCTGGGCGCTGCGCATCCCGCCGATCATCGCCACTCTGTCGGCCAGCTTCATCATCCAGTCGATCGACATCAGCTATGGCCGCGGCTTGCAGATCAAGCCACCGCCAGGCTTCGCCGATTTCACCAACCGGCAGATTCTGGGCATTCCGGTGCTGGCGATCCTCACCGTGCTGTTCACCATCGGCGCTGCGATCGCGCTGCAGCGCATGATCTATGGCCGTTCGGTGCTGGCGATCGGCCAGAACATCCGCGCCGCGTGGCTGGCCGGCGTCAATGTCGGCCGCATCCGCTTCCTTACCTACACGCTGTCGGGCGCGCTCGGCGGCCTCGACGGGGCGCTGCTTGCCGGTTATTTCCGCGGCGCCAATGTCGATATCGGCAACGAGTACCTGCTGGCCTCGATCGCCGTCGTCGTCATCGGCGGCACGTCGGTGGCCGGCGGCAAGGCCAACGTGCCGGGTGTCTGGGGCGCGGCCCTATTCCTAGTGCTGCTCCTGACGATGCTCAACACTTTCGGCGTCAGCGCCGGCGTCCGGCTGCTGCTGACGGGGCTGATCATCGTCGGCGTCATCACCGCCGCGGGCGGCCAGAAGGCGCTGCGCTGAAGTAGCGTCAGTCCCTGTCGGCCGGTCCTGACGAGAGCCTGCTGTAAAACATCCCGGTTCCCATCCGGGCATCGGCCCTATAAATCGGTCGGCGCGGTTCGGCCGTCATCATTGCGAGAGATTTGCGTGTCCAATTTCGTGAGCGTTACAAGGGACGGCGGCGTCGCGGTCGTGACCATCGACAATCCGCCGGTCAACGCGCTGAGCTTCCATGTTCGCGAGCCGCTGATGCAGGCGCTTGTTTCCTTGCGCGACGAGCCCGATGTCGCGGCCATCGTCATCGCCTGTGCCGGGCGGACCTTCGTCGCCGGCGCCGACATCACCGAGTTCGGCAAGCCGGTGCAGCAGCCGGATCTGCGCGCCATCATTGCCATGCTGGAAACCATTGCCAAGCCGACGGTTGCCGCCATTCACGGCACCGCACTCGGCGGCGGCCTGGAACTGACGCTCGGCTGCCATTTTCGCATTGCCGACAGCCAGGCCACGCTCGGCTTGCCGGAGGTCAAGCTCGGCCTGCTGCCTGGCGGAGGCGGCACGGTTCGGCTGCCATGCCTCGTCGGGCCGCTCAAGGCGCTCAGCATGATCGTTTCGGGAACGCCGATCGGTGCGGCCGAGGCGCTTGCCGCCGGTCTGATCGACGCTGTCTTCGTCGGCGCCCCGACCGCGCAGGCGGTTCGTTTCGCCAGCGAAATGGCTGGCAAGGGTGGACCGTTCACGCCGGTGCGCGACCGTGATGGCCGTCTCGACAAGGCTGACTTGGCTGCATTCGACAAGGCGGTGGCGGAACTCGCCAAAAAGGCGCGCGGCCTCGAAGCGCCGATCGCCTGCGCGCAGTCGGTCCGCAACGCCATGACGCTGCCGTTCGAAGAAGCGCTGGTGGCGGAACGCGAACTGTTCGCCAAGCTCGTTGCAGGCGACCAGTCGCGCGCGCAGCGTCATCTGTTCTTCGCCGAGCGGGAGGCGGCGAAGGTTGCCGGCAAGGATATTGTCAGGCGCAAGATCGCGCGGGTCGGCGTCATCGGCGCCGGCACCATGGGCGGCGGCATTGCCATGGCGTTCGCCAATGGCGGTTTCTCCGTCACCGTGCTGGAGGCGACGCAGGAAGCGCTGCAACTCGGGCTGGCGATGATCGACAAGAACTACGCCGTGTCGGTCAGCCGCGGCTCGCTCAGCGAAGACAACAAGCGTCAGCGGCTCGGCCTGTTCAAGGGTTCCACCGCCTATGACGACCTCGCCGATTGCGACCTGATCGTCGAGGCGGTGTTCGAGGAGATGGCGGTCAAGAAGGAGGTGTTCGGCAGGCTCGACGCGGTGGCCAAACCAGGCGCGATCCTGGCCACCAACACCTCCTATCTCGACGTCAACGAAATCGCCGCCTCGACCTCGCGCCCGCAGGATGTCGTCGGCATGCATTTCTTTTCGCCGGCCAACGTCATGAAGCTGTTGGAAATCGTGCGCGCCGAGAAGACCGCGCCCGATGTGCTGGCGACAATCGTCGAGCTGGCACGGCGGATCGGCAAGGTGCCGGTCGTCGTCGGCGTCTGCCATGGCTTCGTCGGCAACCGCATGCTGGCCGCGCGGGGGTCGGAATCCGAGGCGCTTTTGCTGGAAGGTGCAACGCCACAGCAGATCGACCGCGTGTTCACCGATTTCGGCTGGCCGATGGGGCCGTTCCAGATGGGTGATCTCGCCGGCCTCGACATAGGCTGGCGCAACCGCAAGGCACGCGGCCAGACGGCAATGATCGCCGACACGCTGTGCGAACAGGGGCATTTCGGCCAAAAAACCGGCAGAGGCTTTTATCTCTACGAGAACGGCTCGCGTACGCCGGCTCCCAATCCCGAGGTCGAAGCGCTAATCCGCGACGAGGCTGCCGAGAAGGGCATCGCGCCGCGCGCGATCGGCGCTGACGAGATCATCGAGCGGACACTCTATCCGAT
>NZ_RZSX01000788.1:0-2944 GCF_004023105.1 Mesorhizobium sp. M5C.F.Ca.IN.020.32.2.1
GCTCAACATTGGCGGCAAGCTTACGGTCGGGTTTGGAATCCTGGTCGCTTTAATGCTGCTTGTCGTCGGGTTGAACTACCTGGGAAGCATAGCGGCCGTTCGCAACATCAACAGAACCACCGATCTCAGCGCGCCAAGCGCGGTTGCATCGGCTCGGGCCCAAGCGAATCTGCTCCGCATGCTGGGCGAGGTGCGAGGTTATCTGGCACTTGGCGACGAGTCCTATCGGGATGGCTATCGGCTGGCCAACGAGGCCTTCCTTGCCGACATGCGCGAGCTTGAGGGTCTCCTGCGCGCAAAGGGCGAGTCGCCAGCCGGGCGCAGCAATGCCGAGCTCGGCATGCAAGAAATCGGTCAACTGCTGGCTGAATGGCAACCACTGTCCGAGCAGCTATTCGAACTGCGTAACGATCAGCTGCGCAGGGAACCCGCGCTCAAGATCCTTGTGAGCGACGCCAACCCGCTCATAGCGACGGTGGTGGCGTCGGCCAAAGCCATGATGCTGGCCCAGCGGAACCGTGATCCGACGGCTGCGAATACGGCGCTCCTGGCCGACCTGGCCTCGTTCCAGAGCTCCTTCTACGCGATGGTCGCTGGGCTGCGCGGCTATGTCACCACTGGACGGGAGAGCTTCAAATATGAGTATCAGGCCAACTTTAACATCAACGAAGGGGCCTGGTCCAACATCGCGAAAGAGGGCACCACGCTTGCGGCTAACCAGACTGCGTTGATCGATAGAATGGCCAAGAGCCGGACTGCATTCCTCGAGCTGCCCGCGCGGATGTTCGAGGCGGTGGAGGGCGAACACGCACGCGAGGACCTTTATCTGTTCCGCACGAAGGCAGTGCCGATCGCAGAGCGCATGCTCGCGCTCCTCGACGCTGTCGCCACTCAAGAGCAGCAGCGGCTTCAAGTCGACCTCGCGGGTGGCCGGGACCAGCTCGAACGTGCGCAACAAATAATCCTGACCGTCGGGGCAGCAGCCGTTTTGTCGGGCTTGCTGCTTGGCCTGATATTCCGGGACAGTATCGCCGGACCGATCCAGCGACTGACCAGTGTCGCCGATCGCGTGCGCAGAGGCGACCTCGCGGCCCGCGCGAAGGTCGAGTCAGGAGATGAAATCGGCAAGCTCGCTGCCAGCTTCAACAGCATGACCGTGCAACTGGCTTCGAACATTGGAGACCTCGAGAACCGCCGCAGAGAGCAGGAGAACCTCGCCAGACGGTTTCGCCGCCAGAGCGAATATCTGGGCGCCTTGCATGACACGTCGCTCGGGTTGATCGCGAGGCTCGATCTTGCCGAGCTTCTGTCGGATCTCACGAGTCGAGCAGCGCAGTTGCTGGGTACCGAGCACGGCTACGTCTACCTGGTTGACGAGGCCGGTGAATCTCTCGAGCGCAAGGTCGGAGTCGGGATCTACGCCACGCATATCGGCCAGAGGCTGGCGATAAACGAAGGGGTAGCCGGCACGGTGTGGAATACTGGCGAGCCCCTCGTGATCACCGACTATCAGAACTGGCCGGGACGGGCCGCTGCCGCAGCGCAAATGGACATCACTATTCGGGCGATCATGGGGGTGCCGCTCAAGTCCGGCGACACGGTCGTTGGAGTGCTCGGCATTGCTTACGACGACGCCTCGGCGCTCGACTTCGGCGAGGAAGAGGTCGAGTTGTTGAAGCGCTTTGGACAGCTCGCCTCGATCGCGCTGGAAAACGCTCAACTTCACACTGCAACGGCGGCTGCCAAGCGCGAGGCAGAGGAAGCGAGCAATCGCGTCGGCGAACAGAACCGCATGCTCGAATCGCTTTCCAGCAAGCTGTCCAAGTATCTCTCGCCGCAGGTTTATTCATCGATCTTCTCGGGCAAACGGAACGTCGAGATTTCTTCATCGAGAAAGAAACTCACCGTGTTCTTTTCCGACATTGCCGACTTTACCGCGACGACGGACAAACTCGAGTCCGAGGAATTGACCGAACTGCTCAATCAGTACCTGACCGAGATGGCGAAGATTGCCTTGGAGCACGGCGCAACCATCGACAAGTATGTTGGGGATGCCATCCTCGCCTTCTTCGGCGACCCCGAGACGAAAGGCACCAGAGAAGATGCGCTCGCCTGCGTCAGGATGGCGATCGCGATGCAGAGGCGCATGAAAGAACTGCAGAGAGAGTGGGTGGACGCAGGCTATAAACTGCCCTTCCATCTGCGTATCGGAATCAACACCGGCTACTGCACCGTCGGCAATTTCGGCAGTGAGGACCGGATGGACTACACCATCATCGGCGGCGAGGTGAATCTCGCCTCGCGCCTTCAGGCACATGCCGATCTTGGCGGCGTTCTGCTGGCGCATGAGACTTGGGCGCTTGTCAAGGACGACATCGAGTCAGAGGAGTTGACGCCGCTGACCATCAAAGGCTTTTCGGAACCTGTTCGGTCATATCGTGTGCTTGGAATTCGGGGCGATCAACCGACTCCCGTGCCGGTGCTCCGCCACATCCAGGAAGGATTGCGGGTCGAGATCGACGTACCCTTCCTGAAAGACGCTGGCCGAGCCGAAGCCATCAAGGTGCTCGAAGAATTTATTGCACAACTACGGACCTGAACGCTCGACACGAATGCTGAGTGCCTTGGTCGCTCGCGATATCTTTGCATACCGTTCCAGCGGTTTCGCGTCGTTCGGCTCAGGGTCAGGTCACGACGATACCCACACCAAGCTGAATGTCCGCTCTTAAAAGTTCGCAGCCCGAAGCTGCCGGTCTGCTCTCGGCCGCTTGGCGGACCTTTCGTGGGCTGGCGCTGAGAATGAGCCACAATGTTAGGACATGGCGGCCACCGGACGAACCGGCAGCCACTTTATCAATGGCCGAAGGAGAGCGGCGGCGCGATCCCGTCGCGCCGCAGCCAGCGGGCCAGAAGCAGCGCCGCCACCACCGCCAGCCCCCACCAC
>NZ_RZSX01000789.1:0-2942 GCF_004023105.1 Mesorhizobium sp. M5C.F.Ca.IN.020.32.2.1
GTGCTGCCCTATGCCAAGGGTTTGCGTCCGGCCTGGCTGATCAGGCTCGGCCTTTTACTTTACGACCACATTGGCGGGCGCAAATTGCTGCCGGCGACCAAGACGCTGGACATAGCAAAGGACCCAGCCGGCAAGCCGCTGAAGCCGTTGTTTCGCAAGGCCTTCGAATATTCCGACGCCTGGGTCAACGATGCGCGGCTGGTGGCCCTGAACGCCCGCGACGCCGCCGATCGCGGCGCAATGATCCGAACCCGCACGAAAGTCATCGGCGCACGCCGTGAAGGCGAACTTTGGACGGTCAGGCTGGAAAACGCGCAGACCGGGGACACCGAGGAGGTCAAGGCGCGGCTTTTGGTCAACGCCGCCGGTCCATGGGTCGACCATGTGCTGTCTGCTACGGTCGGCTTGAACGAGGTGCACAATGTCCGGCTGGTACAGGGCAGCCATATCGTCATCGGCAAGAAGTTCGACGATCCGCGCGCCTATTTCTTCCAGAACAAGGATGGCCGCATCATCTTTGCTATCCCCTACGAGGAAGAGTTCACGCTGATCGGCACCACTGACCAGGACTATGCTGGCGACCCGCACGACGTGAAGATCAGCGACGCCGAGATCGATTATCTCTGTGCCGCGGCGAGCGAATATTTCGCGCAGCCGGTCAAGCGTTCGGACATCGTCTGGACCTATTCCGCCGTGCGCCCGCTTTATGACGACGGCGCCTCGAAGGCGCAGGAAGCAACCCGCGATTATGTGCTGAAGACCGACGGCGGCGAGGGCACGGCGCCGATCATCAACACCTTCGGCGGCAAGATCACCACCTATCGCCGGCTGTCTGAATCGATGCTCGAGAAAATCGAGGGTTTTCTCGGCAAGCGCGGCAAGCCGTGGACGGCAAACGCGCCGCTGCCGGGCGGCGATTTCCCGGCCAGCGGTTTCGACGCCGAAGTGGCGAAACTGAAAACGGCCTATCCGTTCCTCGACGCACGTCTGGCACGCCGCCTGAGCCGGCTTTACGGAACTCGCGCAAGGATGCTGCTGGGCCTCGCCAGATCGAATGCCGACCTTGGCCGCAACTTTGGCGCCGATCTCTATGAGGCCGAAGTGCGCTACCTCGTTCAAAATGAATGGGCGATGACGGCTGAAGATGTATTGTGGCGCAGGACCAAGCGCGGCCTGCATCTGAGCCGCGAGCAGACGGCAGCGCTCGACGAATTCATGCGCGGGATAAGCCGGCGCCATGTCGCGGCTGCCGAATAGTCATGCAGAAAGCCTGGGAGGAGGCATCATGCTGGAACTGAGAAACGTGACGAAGACGGTCGGGGCGACGGAGCATATACGCGACGTGTCGCTGACGCTTCAGCACGGCTCGCTCAATGTCCTTCTCGGGCCGACGCTTTCCGGCAAGACCAGCCTGATGCGGCTGATGGCCGGCCTTGATGTGCCGACATCCGGCTCGGTCTGGTTCGATGGCAAGGATGTCACCGGCATCCCGGTGCAGAAGCGCAACGTCGCCATGGTCTACCAGCAGTTCATCAATTATCCGGCGATGACCGTCTACGAGAACATCGCCTCGCCGCTGAGGGTGGCCGGGACCGAGCGGGCAAAGATCGACAAGGAGGTGCGCAGTGCGGCAGCCCTTCTCAAGCTGACGCCCTATCTCGACCGCACGCCGCTCAGCCTCTCCGGTGGCCAGCAGCAGCGCACCGCGCTGGCGCGCGCCATCGTCAAGAACGCCAGCCTCGTGCTGCTCGATGAGCCGCTCGCCAACCTCGACTACAAGCTGCGCGAGGAGCTGCGTGCTGAATTGCCGAAAATCTTCGCGGCGACCGGCACCATTTTCGTCTACGCCACTACGGAGCCGCACGAAGCCTTGCTGCTCGGCGGCAACACGGCGACGCTTTCCGAAGGCCGGATCACTCAGTTCGGCCCGACGATCGACGTCTTCCGCAGGCCGAACGACCTCGTCACGGCCAAGACATTCGCCGATCCGCCGCTCAACACGATCGTGCTGAAGAAGAGCGGTTCGAGCTTCCTTCTTGATGGTGGGGTGAAGCTTCCGGTGCCGGCTGAACTCGCCGGTATTGCCGATACGAGCTACACGATCGGCTTCCAGCCTCACCATCTCTCTCTTGCTCGGCCGAGCCCGTCGGCGGTTCCGGTGAGAGCCAAGGTGTCGGTCACCGAAATCACCGGTTCTGAAAGCTTTGTGCATCTCGATTTCGCCGACGTCCGCTGGGTGATGCTGGAGCACGGCATCCTGGTGTTCGAACCGGACCAGACCATCGAGGTGTTCATCGACCCGCGGCACATCATGGTGTTCGACGCGAACGGCCGCTCGGCCGCGCCGCCACAGATGCTGGCGGCTTGAGGGAGGAGGGCACATGGCGCGCATCGACTGCAACCACATCCGCCACGCGTACGGGCCGCATCCGAAGTCGGACAAGGACTATGCGCTGAAGGAGGTGCATCACGCCTTCGAGGATGGCGGCGCCTATGCGCTGCTGGGGCCGTCGGGCTGCGGCAAGACCACGCTGCTCAACATCATTTCCGGCCTGTTGTACCCCTCGCATGGCGAGCTTCTGTTCGACGGCAAGGACGTAACCAATCTGTCGACGCAGGAGCGCAACATCGCGCAGGTGTTCCAGTTCCCGGTCATCTACGACACCATGACGGTCTACGATAATCTGGCCTTCCCGCTGCGCAACCGCGGCGTTCCAGAACCCGACGTCGACCGCAAGGTGCGTGAAACGCTGGAAATGACGGGGTTGGCCGATATGGCTAAGAGAAAGGCGAGGGGGCTGACCGCCGACCAGAAGCAGAAGATCTCGCTCGGACGCGGGCTGGTGCGCTCCGATGTCAACGCGATCCTGTTCGACGAACCGCTGACCGTAATCGACCCGCACATGAAGTGGGTGCTGCGCTCGCAGTTGAAGCAGCTGCAC
>NZ_RZSX01000078.1:0-12460 GCF_004023105.1 Mesorhizobium sp. M5C.F.Ca.IN.020.32.2.1
TTTCATGGTTGATCCGCCGATTCACTCTATCGTGCGCAATCCAATTGGACTTCCAATTCTGCGATGCGCACGATAGAGTGAATCGGCGGATCAACCATGAAACAAGCGACGCGGGCCATCGCTCGTGCGTCCCTTTGCGATAGGACCGATTTTGACGGGACGCGATACCTGCCATGCGGATCGGTGCTCGGGAGCCAGGGCTGCTTTCTTTGCTTGCGGTCTTTCGACGATCCTGGCGTTCGGCCTTGCCTCGTCGCAGGCCAACGCCGCCGAACCGCGCTGGCCTGCCGGCCCGTACAGCTATATCACCGTCGATCAGTCGGTGGCCGACGCGCTGGTCGAGCTAGGCCGCAACATGCGGACGCCCATGCGTATCAGCAAACTCGTCAAGGGGCGTTTAAGCGCCGGCATGCCGGTTGGAACGGCCCGCGAGTTTCTGGAAGAGATCTGCAATCGATATGGGTTGGTCTGGCATTTCGACGGTATCGTCATGAACGTCGCGACCGAAGCTGAAGTCCGGACGGAAATGATCCCGCTTGATGCCAATATGGCTGCCAGTGCGGAAGATCGGCTTTCGCGGCTGGGGGTCATCGACCCGAAGTTTCCTATAAAGGTGTCCAAGCAAGACGATGTTGTCTCGGTATCGGGGCCGCCGTCCTACGTTGAACTTGTCAGGAAAACGCTGGGAGTTCCTGCGGCGCCGAGCACGAAGCAGGATGATGGCAAAGTTGTTCCGGTCCGCGTTTTCCGCGGAAGGCAGGCGGAGGCGCAGAATGTTCCCTCCGGCAAACCGAACTAAGGAAGCAGGAGGGCAGGTTCATGCAAATCGCGCCGATTGGAGCCCTGGAAGCTACACTGGCAAACTTGACCACCAGCATAGCTTCGCAGCAGCAGATCACCGCCGGCACGGCAGCGCAGCCGGGTAACCGAATGGTGGGTGCCAATCAGGAAAAGCACGATGCCGCAAAGGTTACGATGCCTGAACGCGGTGATGTCGCTACACGGGCAGGCCAGCAGGTGGCGCAGGCATCTTCAGGAGCCAGTCCTGCAATGGCCGGACAATCCTCCAAACTGGAAAGGACCGAACCGGTCGCCGAACACAAGCTGTTCGACTATCTGGCCGAGGTGGAAAAGGCAGGGGGCGGGGCGTTTGAGGATCCGTCGGCATTGTTCGGTTCTGCGGTTCAGTCGCTGGAAGGAACCATGCAGCAGGTCCAGAAGGCCATTGGCCAGGCAAATGTCCCAGCGAATGCTGAAACGGCCGCCATGCAGGACGGCGCCGGCAAGGCCGCCCCATCAGCCAAGGAAGGCGAAAACGCCACCGCAAAAAATGCTGAGCAACTCCTCGAACGATCCATTTCGGTGATGTGGGCAGCCGCCAATCTCGAGGTGGTCACGAGCAGCGTGACGGCCGTTACGTCGTCCGCCAGCACGCTTATCAAGCAACAGTGAGCGCTACGGAGTGTTCGTGCACACACTATCCTTGCAGCGGCGGTCAACACTATTGAATCGATGCGGCGTCCGGTGCCGCGTCGCGCTCGTTGTGGCAGCCATGCTTGTGCTCCAGGCGTGCTCGGTTGAGCTGTATTCCGACCTCAACCAGCGGCAGGCCAACGAGATCGTGGCCACGCTGATGCGTCACGGGATTCCGGCCCAACGCGAGGCCGGCAAGGACGGCAAAATGACGGTTTCCGTACAGAAGGACCGTTTCGCCGAAGCCATGGCGATTCTCGACGAAAGCGGATTGCCCAAACAGGAATTCCAGACGCTCGGCGACGTGTTCAAGAGAGACGGGCTTGTATCCTCGCCGGTCGAAGAGCGGGCAACGATGATCTACGGCTTGAGCCAGGAGCTTTCGCAGACGATCTCGGATATCGACGGCGTAATTTCCGCTCGCGTTCATCTCGTATTGCCGGAAAACGATCCCCTAAGACAGCGACTGGTGCCATCGTCAGCTTCCGTCTTCATTCGGCATCGCGCGTCCGTCGCGATGAATGAGCTGATCCCGCAGGTCAAGATGTTGGTGGCAAGGGGTATCGCCGGGCTGACCTATGACAATGTATCCGTCACGCTCATTCCGGTGACCCCGACGGTCCCTGAGCAAGGCATCGGCGAGGCAGGTTTCACAACATTCCTCGGCCTCTGGCTGCATCCCGACAGCGTCGCCGCCGCGATGTGGCTGTTTTACGGCATGACGGCGGCCATACTCGCGCTGGCTGCCCGGCTAGCCTACGTCCAATGGTATAGACGGCCCGGTGTCTATGCGCTCGATGCTTCGACAATGCCTGTGAAGAAGACATGATCCAGGCCGGCTCGAAGCAGACTGCCAGCCCGGAATGGCGGGCATTCATGTCCAATCCCGCAGGCTATGCTGATGCGGCCCGGCTAGCGGAATGCTTTGACGGCACGATCGGCGAGGCTGCCTGCGAGCGCATGTTGCGGTCGCAACGCCTGCATGAGCGATTATCGCAGCTTCTGCTCGACCATTATGGACTCACTTGCGCAATTTCCGACGAGCCCCCCAACGCGGTGGATCGGGCGATCGCTTTGTCGTCGGGTGAGGAGTTGGAGGAAGTTGCGCTTCGTGCCGGCGCGATCTACTGGGCCGGCAGTCTGGTCACCGCCATCAATAAACGCCAAGCCGCCGCATTGCAGGCAGCACTCGGCCCGGAAATCTGCGCTTTCGCAGTCGCCAACCGCGATCTGACCGGTCCAATGCAGCCGTTGGAGCCGATGGAAGATATTCATCGTCGTGTCTATGCCGACGGCTTGCGTTGCCTTGGCGCCTGGTGTCAGGCGATGCCCGGCGACACGAGCATGCGAGTTCGCCTCAAGCTGATGCCGCATGAGCTTGTTGACCAGACGACGGCCAAACCATTTTCGGAAGCTGGTCCGGCGATTGTTCGACGGGCGATGAGTTAGACGAGATGGGCGAACCGGGCAAAGCGACCACTGGTGTGCCGAGGCGCCCTAAAGGCCGGATCCTGCGCGCTGCCGAGGCACGCGCCTGGCGAGATGGGCACGCCTTTCTCGACGAAGCCAGGCGTGCTGCGCAGCAGTTGCGTGACGCCGCGCGGCGAGCCTATGCGGCCGAATATGCGCAGGGCTACGAAGACGGTAAGGCGCAAGGCGGCGCGGATGCCGCGCGTTTGGTGAGCGAGACCGCGGTCAAGGTAGATCGCTATCTTGGTGGGCTGGAAGCCGAAATCATCGATCTAGCCCTCGATGTCGTCAGGCGAGTGCTGGGAGAATTCGACGTCAGCATGCTTGTCGCCAAGGCGGCCAGGCAGGCGGTCGCTGAAATTCGCCGCGCCAAATATCTGAAGGTCCGACTTCATCCCGCTTCCGTTAACAAAGTTCGCGACGAACTGAACGCGGTCCTGCGCGAGAGTGACTTGGGCATGACGGTCGAGATCGATGCGGATGATACGCTCGCGAGGGGCGCCTGCATCCTCTTGACCGATATTGCCGTCATTGACGCCAGCATCGACGCACAGCTCAGTGCCTTTGCCGCTGCGATTTCATCAAAGGCCGAGGCGCCGACATGACAAGTCCCGCCATCGAGATCGAGAGCCGCCTCGCATCGATCGTTCCGAACCTGCGTTCCGGTCTGCGTGACGATGCCAGCCGACCCAGAAAAGGGCGTGTACGGCGAGCGACCGGCACGGTCATTCATGCGACGGTGGAGGAGGTTCGGATCGGCGAGATATGCGAACTCGTCGATCCCAGGACCGGCACGGCGACCAAGGCGGAAGTCGTCGGGCTCATGGACGACATGGCAATCCTTGTTCCGCTTGGCGATCTCACCGGCCTTTCAAGCCTCACGGAGGTTATTGCGACCGGAAAGACCCAAACGGTTTCCGTCGGGCCCGGCCTGCTTGGTCGGGTGATCAACGCGTTCGGCGAGCCATTGGATGGCAAGCCGCTTTCGCCGGGTGGCATTACCGGCAGCTATCCGGTCAATGCCTATCCGCCATCTCCGCTGGAGCGCAGTCTGATTTCCGAGCCTATCCAGCTCGGGATCCGCGCCCTCGATGGGCTTCTCACCTGCGCGCGGGGGCAGCGCGTCGGCATCTTCGGCGAGCCTGGTGTCGGCAAGTCGATCCTGCTTTCGGATATCGTCAGCGGCACCGACGCAGATGTTGCCGTGGTTGCTCTTGTCGGCGAACGCGGACGTGAAGTGCGCGAATTCGTCGAGCATCAGCTTGGCCCGGACGGGCTGGCGCGGGCAATCATCGTCGTCGCGACGTCCGACCGGCCGGCGATCGAGCGCGTCAAGGCCGCTTATGTGGCGACCAGCATTGCCGAATATTTTCGCGACCAGGGCAAGCATGTATTGCTGGCAATGGACAACATCACGCGGTTTGCCCGTGCGCAGCGCGAGATTGGCCTCGCTTCAGGCGAGCCGCCGACGCGTCGCGGTTTTCCATCTTCGCTTTTTGCAGTTCTGCCCCAATTGCTCGAGCGCTCAGGGCCTGGCCGCGTCGGCTCCATTACAAGCCTTTACAGCGTTCTTCTGGAGGGCGATGGCACGCTGGATCCGGTTGCCGAAGAAATCCAGGCGCTTCTCGACGGGCATGTTTTTCTGTCAAACGAACTTGCGCAGCGCAATCATTTCCCGGCCATCGACGTGCTTCGCAGCCGCAGCCGGCTCATGGACACGGTGGTGCCGGCTGAGCATCGGTCGGACGCCGGCCGCTTGCGGGAGCTGCTCGCCCGCTACGCCGACGTCGAATTGCTGCTGCGCGTCGGTGAATACGAGAAGGGCAGTGATGCGGTGGCGGACGAGGCGGTGGCGAAGATCGACACCATCAACATCTTCCTGCGACAGCCGTCGGCCACATACGAGACCATCGAGAGGACACGCGAACGCATGCAGGGGATTGTCAATGAAAGATCGTGACATGATCGCACGATTGCACGACCTCAGGCGCCGCGGTGAAAAGCGCGCCAACGAAGCGGTCATAAGGAGATATGCGGCTGCGCAGCGGGCCGCCGGGGAGGTTCAGGAGGCAGCCGTCGCGGTCAGGGAGCACCTCCAGCGCACAGCCGACGCCGAGGATGCAGCGTTCGATTCGCTTGTTGGACAACCGGTGAAGGCGGTCAGCCTTTACAGGCTTCAGGGACAGTTCGAGATCGCCGCCAGGCAAACCGAACGGCTCCGGGAAGACGAGAAGATGGCCGGCGTCACCGAGCAACGACGCAAAGCGGAGTTATCGGCAGCCCGCAATGATCATCGCGCGAGCATGAAGGCCCTGACGAAACTGGACGGGCTGCTGGAGTATCTGACCAAACGCACTGCGCGTCGTCGCCTCGCGCTTGCCGAGCTTTCCGAGGAAGACGAGCGCAGTCCACTGCGCTTGCCCACAGAACGATAGTCCAATCCGTCATCGTGAATATGGAAGTGTGATGCCTCAGGCCTTGGCGTCGGCAAAAAAGAAAGCGCGCGCAGAACCGGTGAGACGCACACGCTCGAGCGTTGGCGAGCCGCTGACATTGGAGTCTGTTGCGGCTGTGGAGGTTGAGGCATTGAACGCCTTCTACCGCCGCCGTGCTCCCGCACAGATCTCGGCTGTCGGGAAAACCATGGCGATCGCGGCCGTCTGGCCGGCAACGAAACCTCAGGACCAGCCGCTATGCACGATTTCGTTCACTGCCGGAGGCACGGCGGGCAAATTGCGCCTGCCGCTTTCTGTCGTCGAACGAGGGCTTGCCAAGGCTGACGAGCTAGTCGAAGTGAAACGACTGGCACCCGCTCACGCCGCGCTGCTGATGGAGTCCGTATTCGAAGAAGATCTCGAATGGATCGAGAGCAGGCTGGGCGAGAGGATCGCTATCACCTCGATCGAACCAAGAGACACCGTTTTGGATAAAAGCGCGTTCGCGTTCGTCCTGACCAGCAAGGACGAAACCATAGATTGCGCCTTGCACACCGATGGCGTTGGTCTGGCCGTGCGGGCCGGGGGCTTTCTCGACGAGATCGTGAAAGCGAGGCCATCAATTCCTGCCGAATTCCCGTTGCCGGTCTGCCTTTGGCGCAATGCGCTTACGATCAGCTTTGGCGAGCTTCAAGGTCTGCAGCCCGACGATGTGGTGCTTTTCGATGACGAAGAGGAAGAGGCGGCATTCGTCATTGCCGAGCGGCTTTATGCCCCGGCCATCCTGAGTGCCAATGGGCCGCAACTGCTTGCCGCCCCGACTGCAATCGCTGGATCGAAATGGGAGTGGACCATGAATCAGTACACACCGCCGCACGCCGACCAGACATTGGAAGAGTCAACTCTGGACGAGTTGCCGGTTGCGCTTGCCTTCGAGCTCGGCCGCACGGCAATGCCTCTCGGCGAGGTAAGGCAGCTTGCGCCCGGCGCCATCGTTCCGCTCGCCAATGTGACGAAGGAGACGGTCGACATCATCGCCAACGGCAAACGCGTAGGCCGTGGCGAGATCGTGCGGATTGGGGAGAGCCTGGGCGTGCGGATCGCCCGCATGTTCGACAATGCTTGACAATTCGCCCAACCTGCTTGGGATTCTGATTGCCGTCGGCTTCGTCGGTTTGCTGCCGCTGGCCGTCGTGACCATGACCGGATTCCTGAAAATCTCGGTCGTGCTGTTCCTCATCCGCAATGCGCTCGGGGTCCAGCAGATGCCGCCCAATTTGGTCCTCTACGGCATAGCGCTCGTGCTAACGGTCTATGTCACGACGCCATTGCTGAGCGAGATGACGGGCCGGCTTCAGGAAGGGCAGGTTCAGTTCCAGACTACAGACGACCTCGCCAGGGCGGCGCAACTGGTCAGGGAACCATTACAGCAGCACCTCATCAAATTCACGCAGCCGGAAGAGCGGCAGTTCTTTCTTGACGGAACGAACCGCCTGTGGCCGGAACAGGCACGTCAAAATCTGAAAGACGACGATCTTTCGATACTCGTCCCTGCCTTTGTCGCGTCCGAGCTTACGCGCGCGTTTGAAATCGGCTTTCTGCTCTATCTTCCCTTCCTTATCATCGACATCGTTGTTGCAAACATCCTGATGACGCTCGGCATGATCATGGTCTCGCCGGTCCTCATTTCGATCCCGCTGAAACTGTTCCTTTTCGTCGCCATAGATGGCTGGTCGCGGCTGATGCACGGCCTCATCCTGAGTTACGTCTGACGCCGCTGGGAGGTTTGCATGAGCAATGACTTCATCCTGGCGAAGGTCCAAAGCGCGCTTCTGACAGTGCTGTTCGCGTCGAGCCCGGCGATCATCGCGGCGATGGCCGTCGGCATCCTTGTCGGGCTTGCCCAGGCGCTGACGCAAATTCAGGACCAGTCCCTGCCGCAGACGATTAAGCTCGTCGTGATCCTGCTGGTCATCATCGTCTTCGGCCCGCTGCTTGGCCAGCAGATCGCGGAGCAGGCCTCAACGGCGCTGGACGAATTCCCCGTCGTCACGCGTTGAGGCACGCAGATGCCGGTCGAACCATTCTTCGCGTCGGTCAAAGAGCTTCAGTTCTTTCTTTTGGCCGGAGCTTTCGCGCTCGCACGCATGACCGGGTTCATGCTCCTGATGCCGCTCTTTTCGCGTGTGCCGCTATCAGGCCTTCTGCGCAACGGCGTTGCTCTGGCGCTGGCGGTTCCGGTCTTTCCGATGATCGTGAACACGCTTACAAACACTGACATCGCGACGACGATGATCGTCGTGTACATGCTCAAGGAGGTCGTGGTCGGGGTAACGCTCGGGCTGGCGATGGGCATACCGTTCTGGGCGGCCGAGGCTGCCGGCGATATCCTGGACCTGCAGCGCGGCTCCACGATGGGGACGCTGATCGATCCGATGATGACCCATGAGACGAGTGCCACCGGCACCTTGCTCGCCGTCATCATGGTCACGATCTACCTGGCTGCCGGGGGCCTCGAACTTTCTCTGACCAGCCTCTACGACAGCTATGGCCTTTGGCCGGTCGACCAACTTCTGCCCGTGTTCAGCAAGGATGCAGCCGGCATCTTCCTCGATCTGCTGAACCGCATCCTGATGATGGCATTGACCCTCGTCTTCCCGCTCATCATCAGCATGCTCTTGTCCGACATTGTGCTGGCCTTCTTGGCGCGCGCCTCGCCGCATCTGAATGTTTTTGCGCTTTCGCTGATCGTGAAGACGCTGGTGTTTAGCCTCGTCTTTGTACTCTATTCTGCTTTCCTGCTCTTCTACATGAACCGGGACCTTGGCTTTCTGCATGAGGCAGCCCGACAGATAGAAGCGATCGGCTGCCGCAGCTGTCAATGAGAACGGGAAGGTTTGCGCAAGCGTCGGTCGTAAGATGACGCAATCGTTGGCCGGCCAATAAATACAATTTATCGTTGAGGAAAGATTCTGACAATTTGACAAGCAGCCGAGCCGCCAACGATCTTACGCCCTCCCGACTTGTCTCTGAACGCGCATACCCCCTCGGAAGCCATGGCTCGCCTGACCACTTCACCAATCTTCGAGGACCTGCGACTGGTCGATGCGGATAGGCTGCGCAGGCTTGTCAGAATGGGCGCCTATGAGGGGCATACAGGGGGGCTGGCGCGCGGCAAGCTCCAGGCCAATGTTGTGATTGTCCCCCGCAGCTTTGCCAGCGATTTCCACCAGTTTTGCATCCGCAACCCCAAATCCTGTCCATTGGTCGGCGTGAATCGCGCCGGCAGTCCATTGATCCCGGCGCTGGGCGACATTGACATCCGCACCGATGCCCCCCAGTACAACATCTATCACTTCGGGGAACTGACCCGTCAGAGAACGGACATCATCGACCTTTGGCGAGATGATTTTGCCGCTTTTGCGCTCGGCAGTTCGCTGACCGTCGAAGCCGCACTTGCCGAAAAGGGCGTGAAACTCCGCCGCATCGGCTGCGGCAAAGCCTCACCAAAGTTCCGAACCAGGATCAGGACTTGTCGCGTCGGACCGTTTGGTGGCGAAATGGTCGTCTCGATGCGTCCGATAAGCCATTGCGATGTCGACAGGGTTCGCGCCGTCACCGCACGCTTCCCGCATGCCCACGGCTCTCCCATCCATGTCGGAGAGCCCACGGTCATCGGAATAGCCGACTTGATGGCTCCAGACTGGGGCGAAGCGGTCAAAATCATGGACGGGGAGGTCCCTGTATTCTGGGCTAGCAGCATAACCGCACAAGTTGCACTTACTCGTGCCGAACTCGCGACCTCGATCACGGTATCGCCGGGGCACATGCTGATCACCGATGTGGATGCGCGAGCCGATGCGGGCGCTTTCAAGGTCTATTAGCAGTTCATCTGGGTTCCGGGCCGGCAAATAGTCCCACGGCGTGTTAAGCTTTTGGTAACTCTCCTGAGTCGAAAGCCAAAACGTACTGGCTCCTTTTGCCCTCGATAAATGTTAGGGCTGCATCGAGGCGAGACAAAGGAGAAAAGACCGGGATGGCCACGGTACTGAACGCCAAGGGCGTTCCACTTCCCTACAGCGGATCCTCCGTAAAGTGGTTTTCGGCGACGAATTCCGGCCCAACGCTTTATGGCAGCACGTACAACGACTCGATGTATGGCGACGGCAACGTCACCGTCACAATGCGTGGCGGCAAGGGCGATGACATCTATTATCTGTACTCCTCGAAAAACAAAGCAGTCGAGCTGTCCGGCGAGGGTGTCGACACCATCTCGACCTGGATGAGCTATAAGCTCCCAGCCAATTTCGAGAACCTGACGGTCACGGGCGACAAACGATATGCTTTCGGAAACGAGCTGAATAACATCATTACCGGCGGCTCCGGCCAACAGACGCTCGACGGCTTACGGGGCGATGACGTTTTGAAGGGCGGATCGGGGGCGGATATTTTCGTTGTAAACCCCGGCAACGGCAGTGATCTGATCCTGGACTTTGGCGCGACGGATACCGTTCGCGTCGGGAGCTACGGCTTCACCTCCTTCGAGGAGGTGCGCGCCAACCTGGTGCAGTCGGGAGCGAACGTCCGACTCAATCTGTCCGACAGCGAGTTTCTCGTCTTCGCCAACAAGACCATCGGCGAGTTCACCGCAAGCCAGTTCAAGCTGGCCGTGGACAGGTCGGCTCTGGAACTCACATTTTCGGACGAGTTCGACACGCTGGACCTGTGGAATGGTTCGAGCGGCACTTGGGACTCGAATTTCTGGTGGGGGGCCGCAAACGGCAGCTCGCTCACGAGCAACAAAGAGCTTCAATGGTACATCGACACCGACTACGCCCCGACGAGTTCCGTCAATCCGTTCAGCGTTGAGGACGGTGTTCTCACGATTACCGCCGCCCGGGCTCCTGAGGCGATCCGGCCGGACATAAACAACTACCAATACACGTCAGGTTTGCTGACGACCTACGAATCGTTCGCGCAGACCTACGGCTATTTCGAAATCCGGGCCGACATGCCCGAAAAACACGGGGTATGGCCGGCCTTCTGGCTTCTCCCGGCGGACGGTTCCTGGCCGCCGGAACTGGACGTCGTCGAGATGGTCGGGCAGGATCCGAACAAGCTCATTTTGACAGGCCACTCGAACGCGACGGGGACTCATACAAAAGTGTCCTCTACCGCCTATGTCGCGGATACCGCAGGGTTCCACACATACGGGGTGCTGTGGACAGAAGACGAACTCGTCTGGTATTTCGACGATGTCGAAGTTGCCCGTGCCGCGACGCCTGCCGACATGCACGAGCCAATGTATATGCTGGTCGATCTGGCGGTTGGCGGCATCGCGGGAACGCCTGCCGACGGGCTTGCCACGCCTGCAGAAATGCAGATCGACTACATCCACGCCTATGCGTTGAACGATTGGCTTGTCTAGGCGTAACACCTGACGGGGGGCTCGGCACGGACACGTTCGTCATCAGGCCTGATTTCGGGCGTGGTCATTGCCGCCTGAGACTGAACCGTGACTGATGTGAAGGCGATGTCGCATCCCCATCCATCCGAGCCGCGAACGACCCTCGCAGCGGTTCTGGCTTCCTTCCGGCGAGCCATGGCCGGAATTGCGTTGATGAGCGGCGTCGTCAATGTTCTGGCGCTGACCGGCTCGTTCTTCATGCTGCAGGTCTATGATCGCGTCATACCCGGCCGCAGCGTGCCGACGCTCGTCGGGCTCGCCGTGTTTGCCGGCACGCTTTTCGTCTTTCAGGGCGCTCTTGAGCTCATCCGGTCGCGTTTGCTGGTGCGCATCGGGATGGCGCTGGACGCGCGCTTGAGCCGACAAGTCTACGCCGCCCTCATGCGTTTGCCGTTGCGCACCAAGCTCGCCGGCGACGGCCTTCAATCCTTGCGCGATCTTGATCAGGTGCGTTCGTTTATGTCGAGCGCCGGTCCGACCGCGCTTTTCGACCTGCCCTGGATGCCGCTCTATCTCGCAATCTGCTTCCTGTTCCATTTCTGGATCGGCATGACGGCACTGGCCGGCGTGGTCATTCTCTTCAGCCTGACATTGCTCGCCGAAATTCGCACGAGAGAGCCCGCCAGAAAGGCAAACAGTCAAGCGGCGGCGCGCAATACACTTGCCGAAGCGACACGTCGCAATGTCGAGGTTCTTCAGGCCATGGGCTTTGGATCACGCATCGCCGAGCGCTGGTCAGGGATCAATGCTGACTATCTCGACACCAATGCAACGGCAAGCGACCTTGCTGGGACGCTCGGAACGATCTCGAAGATCCTGCGCATGATGCTGCAATCGGGCATCCTGGCGATCGGCGCTTATCTCGTCATCCATCAGGAAGCGACCGGCGGCATCATGATCGCCAGTTCGATCATGATGAGCCGGGCGCTCGCACCGGTCGAACTGGCTATCGCCCACTGGAGGGGTTTCGTCACCGCCCGTCAGGCCTGGGCGCGGTTGACCCAGCTTTTGGTCCTGCTTCCCGAAACTGCGATAAGTGTCTCGCTGCCTGCGCCGGTATCTGCTCTTTCGGTCGAAAGCATCAGTGTGACGCCGCCGGGGGAGCGTCGTATGGTCGTGCAAGACGCCACCTTTGCATTGGAAAAGGGCGTCGGCCTCGGCATTGTCGGGCCGAGCGCTTCTGGCAAGTCATCACTCGTGCGCGCTATTGCCGGCATATGGCTCCCAGTTCGCGGAACCGTCAGGCTGGATGGCGCAACGCTCGACCAGTGGTCGCCGGAAGAGCTGGGCAACCATGTCGGCTATCTGCCGCAGGATGTGCAACTGTTCGATGGCACCATTGCCGAGAATATCGCGCGCTTCGAACCGCAAGCGCCCTCGGACAAGATACTGTCGGCTGCGCGCGCGGCCGGCGTTCATGATCTCGTCATCCACCTGCCGGAAGGCTACGAGACGCGGATCGGCGAGGCCGGATCGGCGCTTTCGGCGGGCCAGAGACAGCGGGTGGCGCTTGCACGGGCTCTCTACGGCGACCCGTTTCTTGTTATTCTCGACGAGCCTAACTCCAACCTCGATGCGGAAGGCGAGGCCGCGTTGACAGAAGCAATTCAAAGGG
>NZ_RZSX01000790.1:0-2930 GCF_004023105.1 Mesorhizobium sp. M5C.F.Ca.IN.020.32.2.1
GCCTAACGGCCGCATTCGCCGCGACCTGAAGCAGATCGTTTCGTATTGCATCGCCGGTTTGGCAGAGTGTTGCGCCAGGTGTCTTTTCGAGCTTTGCGAGCAGCGCGGCCTGTCGGCCATGCTTCGGCAGAAGATGCGGCGCGAGCGGCGAAGGATAGTGAAAACGCGTCGCGCATGGCTGCCGGTCGGGAGGAACTGCTGTCTTTGGTGGTCTACCGTTAGCACCTGAAGACGAAGGCCGGAAATTCATCATGACCACACGACAGATCATCCTTGAAGAGATGACAGCGGGGCACCTGGAAGGCGCTGTCGAGTTGTCTCGCCAAGTTGAATGGCCGCATCGTCGCGAGGATTGGGAGCTGGCCCAGTCGGTCAGCCGGGGGATCGTCGCTCTGGAAGAAGAACGCGTGGTGGCGACCATCATGATGACCCCCTACGGCGACAATGCCGCCGCCATCAACATGGTGATCGTCGATGCGGCCATGCGCGGCCGCGGACTCGGCCGAAAGATGATGGAAGAGGCGCTTGCCAAGGCGGGTGAGCGCACCTGTTGCCTGACGGCGACACGGGAAGGCCTGCCGCTTTATGAGAAGCTGGGCTTCGTCACAACTGGCGAGATCGTCCAGCATCAGGGCGAGGCGTTGGCAGTTTCGGCGCCGGCCCGTGTATCCTGGGCAGAGAGCGGCGATCTTGCCCGCCTCGAGGTGCTGGATCGCGAGGCATTTGGCCATGACCGTTCGGCGCTGATGAAGCGGCTTTTCGAGCGCGCGAAGTTCGCTGTCATTCGCGATGAAGGCGATATCCAGGCCTTTTCCGCCATCCGGCCATTCGGCCGGGGGCTGGTCATCGGGCCGGTGGTGGCGAGAAACGGTGCCGAGGCCAAGGCACTGATCGACTTTCTGCTCGCCCATCATCAGGGCAAGTTCGTTCGTGTCGATACCGACGTCTCGACGGATCTTGGTGAATGGCTCACGGCGCGCGGCCTCGCTCACGTCGGCGGTGGGATCACGATGCGACGCTCCATGGTCACGCATAAAGAAAGCAAGCCCGCGCATCACCGCACATACGCGTTGGTCAGTCAGGCGCTTGGTTAAATCAGGCACTCGGTTGAATCGGAGGAAGAAATGCTGGCAAATTCACTGATCGAACTCGATCGCGCACATCTGGTTCACCCGTTTTCGTGCTATCGGAGCCACGAGGAGACGGGCGTGCGGGTGCTCAAATCAGCCAAGGGCGCAACGGTCACCGATGCAAGCGGGAAAACCCTGCTCGACGGATTCGCCGGTCTATGGTGTGTGAACATCGGCTACGGCCAGGAAAGTGTCGTTGAAGCAGCCGCCAAGCAGCTAAGGGAGCTTCCTTATGCGACGGGATATTTCGGGCTGGGATCCGAGCCTGCCATTCGCCTTGCTGCCAGGCTTGCCGAACTGGCGCCCGGCGATCTGAACCATGTCTATTTCACGCTGGGCGGTTCGGACGCAGTCGACAGCACGATCCGGTTCATTCGCTACTACTACCATGCCAAGGGTACGCCGCAAAAGGACCAGTTCATCTCGGTCGAGTATGGCTACCACGGATCCTCGACGGCAGGGTCCGGTCTGACCGCGATCCCCGCTTTCCATGCGGGCTTCGGCGTGCCTTACGACTGGCAGCACAAGATTCCCTCGCACTACGCCTATCGCAATCCGGTCGGTTCCGATCCGCAGACGATTATCGACGCATCGGTCGCGGCCCTGCGCGCCAAGATCGCGGAACTCGGCGCGGACCGAGTTGCGGCCTTCTACGCCGAACCCATTCAGGGTTCGGGCGGAGTCCTCGTTCCACCGACAGGCTGGCTGAAGGCCCTGCACGCCGTGTGCAAGGAACACGACATTCTGTTCGTTGCCGACGAAGTCATCACTGCCTTTGGCCGCACCGGCCCGCTCTTCGCCTGTGACGAGGACGATGTGGTGCCGGATTTCATGACCACGGCGAAGGGACTGACCTCGGGCTACGTGCCGATGGGCGCAGTCTTCATGTCGGACCGTGTCTACAATACGATCGCGGATGGAGCCGGCAAAGCGCCTGTCGGCCATGGCTACACCTATTCAGCCCATCCCGTGAGCGCGGCGGTGGGGCTGGAATGCCTGAGTCTCTACGAAGGGGGCTTGCTCGAGAACGGGCGGAAGGCCGGGAAGCGCTTGATGGAAGGCCTTCGCTCGCTCGCCGACCACCCGCTGGTTGGCGATATTCGCGGTCGCGGCATGCTCGCCGCGGTCGAGTTGGTCACCGACAAGGAGCGCAAGACGCCCCTGCCGGTGGCAGCCGATCCGGGTCGCCGTATTTTCGACCGCGCATGGGCGAACGGCCTCGTCATCCGCGCCTTCAACAGCGGCATCCTGGGCTATGCGCCGCCGCTCTGCTGCACAGAGGACGATATCGATGGAATCCTCGAACGCACGCGGATGACGCTGGATCAAACCCTCGAAGACAAGGACGTGCGGGCAGCAATGAGAAGATGATCGTCCAGACTGCCGCCGCATGCGCGGGGTAGCCTCTTCCTCAACTGTCGAATATGGCGTCGAGCGGCAGGTGAGATTTCACGATAGGGGATTTCAGCACGACGAAGCTGAAATATTTGTCGATGCCGATGTCCATTTCGACAAGGCGCTCCATGACCGTCTGGTATTCGGTGATTCCCGCTGTGACAAACTTCACCAGGTAGTCGTAGCCGCCTGAAACAAGATGGCATTCGATGACGGAATCGATCTTCTCGACGGTGGCAAGAAACCGCGCGAAGTCGTTCTGTCGATGGTTCCTGAGCGTGATCTCGGTGAAGACCGTCAACGTCTGCCCGAGCTTGGAGACGTCGATCTGGGCGGAATAACCGGTGATGAAGCCTTCCGCCTGAAGCTTCTTGACCCGCATCAGGCAGGGGCTCGGTGACAGAT
>NZ_RZSX01000791.1:0-2929 GCF_004023105.1 Mesorhizobium sp. M5C.F.Ca.IN.020.32.2.1
CCATGCTAGAGCGATGTGCATCCGCTTGGACGCACAAAGTACGCTCTGGTTCGTTCCATTTGCGCATCATGCTTTTCGAAATCGATTTCGGTTTTCGGGCCGATGCGTTAATCCGGGCAGCAACAAGGACTTTGAGGCCGACGCGCCATGAACATGCTGCCAGACGCCAAAACACTCGAACCGATCGCCGATGCCGCAGGCGGCTTTCATCCGCTGTTTGCCGATGTGCCGTCCTCCGTCGAGTTCAACAAGCTGCGCAAGCGGCTGCTGCGCCTCGCCCGTCAGGCGATCGACGATTTTTCGATGGTGAAATCAGGCGATCGCTGGCTCGTCGCCTTGTCCGGCGGCAAGGATTCCTACGGCCTGCTCGCTTTGCTGCTCGACCTCAAATGGCGCGGGCTGCTGCCGGTCGACCTGTTGGCTTGCAATCTCGACCAGGGCCAGCCGAATTTTCCGAAACACATTCTGCCCGATTATCTCAACACATACGCCATTCCGCACCGCATCGAATATCAGGACACCTATTCGGTGGTGACCGACAAGCTTCCCCAGGGCAGCACCTATTGTTCGCTGTGCTCGCGGCTCAGGCGCGGCCATCTCTACCGCATCGCGCGGGAGGAGGGCTGCTCGGCTTTGGTGCTCGGCCACCACCGCGAGGACATTCTCGAAACCTTTTTCATGAATTTGTTCCATGGCGGGCGCCTCGCCGCCATGCCGCCAAAACTGCTCAACGACGACGGCGACGTCATGGTGCTGCGGCCGCTCGCCTATTGCGCCGAGGCCGATCTCGAAAAATTCGCCGGGGCCATGAAATTCCCGATCATCCCGTGCGATCTGTGCGGCAGCCAGGACGGCTTACAGCGCAATGCGATGAAGGCGATGCTCGACGACTTGGAAAAGCGCATGCCCGGCCGCAAGGACACGATGATCCACGCCATGACCAATGTGCGGCCTTCGCATCTGCTCGATCGCAAACTCTTCGATTTCGCCGCCCTCAACGAAACCCTTATACGGCAAGACGTTCCCGATGACATTTGACGATACCGCGATCGACTGGCTTGCCAAGCTTCTGTCCGACGCCGCCACTGCCGAGATCATGCCGCGCTTTCGACGGCTGGATGAGGGCGAGGTCCGCCAGAAGACCTCGGCAGCCGACCTGGTGACGGAGGCCGACGTGAATGCTGAGCGGCTCATCACCGTCAGGTTGCGTGAGCGCTACCCCCAGGCGATGATCGTCGGCGAGGAAGCCTGCTCCGACGACCCGGCGCTGCTCCAGGGCCTCGGCGAAGCCGATCTTGCCTTCGTCATCGATCCAGTCGACGGCACCTTCAATTTCGCCTCGGGCGTGCCGCTGTTCGGCGTGATGCTGGGCGTCGTCGTGAAGGGCGAGACCGTCGGCGGCATCATTCACGATCCCGTCGGCAAGGACTGGCTGATCGGCGCCAAGGGTGCTGGCAGCCACATACGGCATGCGCATGGCACCCTGGAGAAGGTGCATGTCGCCGAGCCTGCACCGATCTCGCAAATGACCGGCGCGGTGTCCTGGCAATACATGCCCGAGCCGGAACGGTCACGGCTGGCGCGCAACCAGACGAAATCCTTGTCGCAATTCGGCTATCGCTGCGCGGCTCACGAATACCGCCTGCTGGCGAGCGGCCACGCCCACTTCGTTGTCTACAACAAGCTGATGCCGTGGGATCACCTAGCCGGTGTGCTGATCCATGCCGAGGCAGGTGGTTACGCGGCGCGTTTCGACGGCAGCGCCTATCTGCCTTCGCATGTCGGAGGTGGTCTTCTTGTCGCACCGGACGAAGAAAGCTGGCGCGAACTGCGCCGCGAACTCTGGGCGGAATAGGCCGTCCGGCATCGATCCGGTTCGGGCCACGCCCGGCCGATCTCGATTGGCCCGAGTTGCGCTCGATACGATTCCGATTTTCGGGGTCATGCGCGAGGTGGAGCTGACGCCCAGGTCTCCGCGATGGCGACTATGGCGGCATTGATCGGTCCGCTCGGGATCGTCGGCATCACCGACGCGTCGAGGATGAAGATGTTGTCGAAGCCGTTGAGTCGCAAATCCGGGTCGACGACGGCGTCGGCATCCCCGCCCATCCGGCAGGTACCGGCAGGATGATGATGTGTGGAGGCGGCGCTCGCGATGAAAGCGTCAAGGTCGTCGTCCGACTGCACTGGTGATCCCGGCAGAACTTCCGCGTCGCGCCACTCGTCCAGCGCTGCATGATGACCAATCATTCGCGCCGCCTTCAGCGCCGTCCGGAAAACCGCCCGGTCATGTTCGGTTTCGAGATAATGCGGGTCGATGATCGGTGCATCGTTTCGGCCCGGCCCGCCCGGTGCGATGTGTCCACGACTGGTCGGATGGGTGACGCCGCATAGAATGGTGAAAGCCGAGCCATAGGATGGTGCATTCAAGCCACCCGCGGCTGATGGAGCAACGACGCAGGCGAGCACAATATCGGGGCCTCCCGTCGAACGGGTCGGATCGCTGCCGTGCAGGTACATCAGCGATTCCGAGTGCTGCAGGCGCGACGGCGGCAGCGATTTTTTCGTGCTGTAGACGTTTCCAAGAGCCAGCAGATGGTCCTGCAGATTGCGGCCGACATCGCGTCTGTCGGCGAGGCAGCGTATCCCCGCCCGCTTCAGCGTATCCGGATCGCCGATGCCAGACCGCATGAGGATGAGCGGCGACGACACCGCGCCGGCGCAAAGAACGACCCTGTCGGCGGAGATCGTCATGCTCGCTCCGTCGCACACGACAGCCACACCCCTGGCCCGCTGGCCTTCCAGCACGAGGTGCTCGACCTCGTGGGCGGTTAGGAGAGCGAGGTTCGGTCGCGCCATGACCTCCGGCGGCAGATAGGCGTCGGCGACGCTCAGGCGCTTGCCGGCGCGGATGTTCAGCGAATTGGGG
>NZ_RZSX01000792.1:0-2914 GCF_004023105.1 Mesorhizobium sp. M5C.F.Ca.IN.020.32.2.1
GCGTCAGACCATCCCTCGACTGTATCGCTACGGGCAGCATTGGCCTCAGCGGCATGCCTTCAAGATCGTCCCGCTCGGGGAAGAGCTGAAGCGTGCGCCGCCTGCCTCGATCGAACACGCGCAACTGTGCGGGCGCGTCGCTCGCCTCGAGGCGGATCACCATGCGCCGTCTGCCGGCGCTGACGCCCACGATCACCAGATCGAGGCCGGCAGCGTCCTCAAGCTGCCGCGCGAGGTCGGCGGCGAATGTCTCATCGATAGGATGCCAGCGGCGTCTTGCGGCGAGGGCTGCTGCGGCAAGAGGCCAGCCCGTATCGGGATCGTAGACGACTTCCGCGATATCGGCCTCGCTGTCAGTAGCCAGAACCGTCGATACTACAGTTCGTGCATCGATCGCGACGAGGGCAGTGCGATCGCGGCCGCGCGAATCGAGCAGGAACACCACCTCACCGTCGGCACTCAAGCCATCTATATGCGTGGCCAAGGAATCCTCTGCAGGGATTTCAAGAAAGGGAACCCACTCTCCATTCCCTTGTCGCTTGAGGACTTCGATCGACCCGTCCTGCCGCACCCGCTCGCCAAAGCGCACAGCGAGGCCGGCGTCGGCATGCAGCCGGCTGAAACCGGGATTCTCGAACACGGTCATCCGCCGACCGGTCGTTACGTTGGCCCGAACGAGGTCAAAGCTTTGCCGATTCCTGTGATTAACACTGAACAGGATGTCGGAAGGAATACGTCGCGAGGTGCGATTGAAGAGCGTTCGCGTACCGCCATCAGGCGTCAGCGCGACCTCCGCTCCCGTGTCCACGTCGATGCTGAACGCCTGATAGTTCTCATCACCGGCAGAATCGCGAAAGACGACGACATGCCGTCCGTCCGCCGCCCAAAACAGCGCCGGCGAAACGGGGCGGACAGGTCCGCCGGTCAAGCGTCGGGCGGAAGCTGTATCAAGGGCCTCCGCTACCATTACGCTCAACATCCCGGCTTCGTTCTGGAGCCAAGCGATCCGGGTGCCATCGTCGCTCAGTCGCAGATGCGATCGGAGCGGATCGGCGAACGCGACCTTTCGCGTCAGTAAAGCGGTCCGTCGCCTATGACCTGGAGCAATTACGCCTTTGTTGGCCACGCTACAAAGACGCCGCCAGGGCCGGTACCCCACCGGCCTTGGGCGAACTGTGCCCGATCCGGGTTCCTGGATGACCGGGTACGATCAGGCCTGCTTCCGACAGCAGCGACAGGTTCGTCCAGACAGGCGCCATGTCGGGAAGGGGAACCGCGAGATTCGCGAGTGCCTCCGCGACGGTGTAATAGCCATTGAGGCGGTGTAGCAAGGGTGCGGTGAAACCGGTGTCGATCATGAAATGGCGCGGCTGACTGTCGTTGAAGAACAGGACTGTGTGGCGCCACTCTGCCACCGAATCCAGGAGTGCCGGGTCGGACAGCCGGTCGCAGTCCATGGCAAGCTGGCCGACGGCGAAGCGGAATTCCATTTCTGTCACGCCCTCCCGCCGATAGAGCGGCGTCTGCGCCAACCATTGGTCCGCTTCGACATGCCAGCCGCAGACTGGGGACAGAACGATGCCGCCCCGCCTCCATTTTAGAGCAGCGAGGATGCCTTCGAAGCTGGCAAGTTCAACCAGGATCTCGGCCTTGCGTTCGTCAGGGCACAGTGCCCTAATGGTGTCGGGTAGGCTTGAAAGATAGGTCTGCATCACGCCCTCGTATTGATGGCTCTCGCCATACATGAGGTCGTGGTTTCTGAAGACAAGAGCGCCCAGCGCTCTGCAAAGATCGACGGGACGCTCGAACCAGCCTTTCGAGAGCAGCGTGGCCGTGTGGGGAAAGCTGTTGAAGAAATCGGTCCCATGGCCGATCAGCCGCGCTGCGATCATATCGCTGAGGGGGAAACCGCCGCTCTCGAAGATCGCGCGCGGCGGCAAGGGCGAGTGTACCATTTTGCGATCGCCTGCCCGCCGCGCCCAATCCGTGTCGGGCAGAATGGAGGCTTGGTAGAGATTGACCCGCATGTGCCTGTCCAGCAGGTAGTTCACGGATTCCTCGAAAGATTTCAGATTGTCGCCCGGTATGCCGATAATGAGGTCCGCCGCGCCCGTCGTCGGAATATTCTTATCCCGGATCGCCGCCAAGTGGCGCTCGAAGCTGTGGGTCTTCCAACGTCCGCGCCCAAGCTGTTCGAGCACATCCGGATTGGTGCTCTGGAGATCGATCTCCACATAGACATCCGCTTCGCGGTAGAGGTCGAAAAGCCGGTCGTCGAAAAAGTCCTGATTGTGATAGACATTGAATTTTGTCGAGGCTCCGAGCCGTTTTTTCTCCTGAACGATGTATTCGAGTAGCTCGATCGCGCCTTGCTTCTTGTATCCGAACATGGCGTCAATGATGAAAATGGCGCCGACATTGTGCAAGAGAAGCCAGCTGAGCTCTCGGTGCAGGCGATCGATTGGAAAGGCAAAGCGCGTGTTTGATCCGTTGCCCCATTGGCAATAGGCGCACTTCATGTAGCAGCCGCGATAAGTCTCCAGCAAAACTCTGGGGTAGCGCGCCAGTGAGGCACCCGACCGGTCAAACAGCTCGATTGGAACAGTGCCCGATAGGAAAGGCGATGCGAGCTCGTCCAGTGCCCGGATGGGTGCGCCTGGTTTCTCGTGTACGACGAGGCCGCCGCCGAGAAAACTCGTACCTGGGATACCGCGCGGAGAGTCTTTCTCCGCCATTCGCAAGACAACCTCGCCGAGGGTCCGTTCGCCCTCACCCCGCACCACTACGTCCACATCGCGGGAGGCAAGCCAAGGCTCCGCCGCCTCGGGCGTCGCCAATTCAGGCCCACCGGCGACGATTTTGATCACCGGAAATAGCCTTCGGGTAATCGCGGCAAGCTCGCGGTAGGCGAGGT
>NZ_RZSX01000793.1:0-2906 GCF_004023105.1 Mesorhizobium sp. M5C.F.Ca.IN.020.32.2.1
GATTCCAACTTGATTGTTCTCATTAGCCGGGAAATGGAATTTGGGACCGCGCTGGAGATCAACGGCCAAATCTCGAACTTTGCCTCGATGTTGCGCGCCACGAGCGCGCTCTACCTGCGCGACAGGCAACCACTCGACAGCGAACCCTCGGAATTGACGAACCAGCCAGTCTGACACGCGAGCATTGCTCAAGAGCTCCGAATACCGGAAGTCCCGCGTAGCAGCCGGTTACTACCAGCGACCCGAACTTTGGCGCTATCTGATATAGTTGGCGAACTTCACCGAGGCGGTATAGAGTTCACTTCGAAATGAGCCGTATCAACGGCAACGCTGAGCGAATCTGGTAGGATTCATGGTCGAAATCATCTCCAAGCGGGAGGCGCGAGGACATGCAGGTCAAAAGACTGATCGAGCAGAACCGCTCGACCATCGTTCGCCTTGCAGACCAGATCAGCGGCGGCGGCTATTCGGCTTTCGAATCAGAACACAGGCCGCCAGCTTCACCACATCGGTGATATTCGCAGTAGCGGTGAGGAACAGATCTTCGTGCTGGCTACGAGCCAGAATGGCTTCTTCTCGCCGGTCGACGAAACCATCTCCGAACGATCCGCTTCGCTTCTGCCGAATTGACCGGCAAACAGCAGCAATGCCGATCGAAGTCAGTGGTGAGTTAGCGTAGCGCCCTGCCCTCGTCTATGCCTGCAAAGCCCTCATCGTAGATTCGGCGGCGGCATCGTGAAAGAGCAATGACGCATCTAGCATGCGGATTCGCAGAGGTCGCAGTCAAACATGAGACTGACACAGTCTAGATGCCCGACGCGCATCTGGATCGTTGTCCTCCTGAAGCAAACGATCATGAGTCTCACGCAGCCTTCCCGTCTGCCCAAGTGACATCTGACGAAAAGTAAACGTCCCCAGTCAGTCCACGGGCTTTGCCGGGGTTCGGTCGCGCGGATCGTTCTCGGTGGCTAAATCCGTCGGCGGCACAAAGGGGCAAGCGTTTTCGCGCGCCGATATTGTTGCGTGTAGCGACTGTCGGCTATTTTCTCAAATTCCAAGCTCGGACGATACGCAGATTGATCGTCCGAAGCTATTGCGACTGATCTTGGAAGCCCCGCCCACGCGACACCTGACACCGCAGGGAGGTCATGCGGCCCGGACGGATTAGTTTTAGGCGCTCGGCACGCATTCACCGATTGGTTTGATTTTGCGCAAGGAAAACGCTGTTTGCGTTTTCTACTTTCCGCGCATGATCCTCAATCTGCTCATTGGCACTGTCGTCATAAGCCTGACGGTCTTGATCCATACGTTTGGTCTGATCGCCGTCACGCATGCAATGGGATATCTGGTCATCCGGTTTCGCATGCATGGGCGCCGCAGCCGGATCGTGGCGATGATCAGCGTGGTGATGGGACTTTTTGCCGTTATGACCACCGAGATCTGGCTCTGGGCCGGGCTTTACCGATTGCTCGACATCTTCGCCGATTTCGAAACCGCCCTGTACTTTTCGACCATCACTTTTTCAACCGTTGGCTACGGCGACATCGTACCCGCTCATGGATGGCGCGTGCTGGCGGCGCTCGAGGGTGTCAACGGTTTCCTACTCATAGGCTGGTCGACCGCTTACCTGATCGCGGCAGGAACCCGCATCGGCCCGTTCAAGGCCGGGGAGCATTTCTGACCGGTGCTCAAACTGCCGCCGAATGCCTGCTCTTGCCGCTTTCGAAATACTTGTCGAACTTGGCCGCGATGCTCCTGACAAAAGGCCGACTTTCCGCGGGGACGACGAAATTGTCGCCATCGAGCTCGAGCAACCGGGCCGGGTCGTCAAGGGCCACAGAACTTGCCTTGAGGAGGAGCCGCTGGCCCCGCTCGCCAAAGCGCTCCACCAAATCGATCGCGGAGAAGGCGAAATCACACATCAGCCGCTCGATGATCCAGCCGCGAACGCGGTCGTCCTCGGAAAACGCAATGCCACGAACCGCAGCCAGACCATCGTCTGCGACCATGCGTGCATACTCGGCGGTCGACGGTATGTTCTGTGCATAGCCTTGGCGAAATTGGCTGATGGATGACGGGCCGAGACCTATCAATGTTTCGCAGCGATCCTCGGTGTAGCCCTGAAAGTTCCGGTGCAAAGTCCCGGCGCGGGCCGCAAGCGCCAGCGCATCGCCCGGTTTGGCGAAATGGTCGAGCCCTATTGCTTGGTATCCCCTTTCCACGATCGCTCTTGCGGTCAGTTGTGATTGGGCAAACCGCTCTGCCGGACCCGGCAACCATACCTCGTCGATCATCGTCTGATGTTTCTTGAACCACGGCACATGGGCGTAGCCAAAAAGTGCAATCCGGTCCGGTTCCAGGGTCAGTGCTTGCGCAACCGTAGAGGCGGCGCTCTCCCTGGTTTGGTGCGGCAGGCCGTAGAGCAGGTCGAGATTGACGGATTCGACCCGGCGCGAACGAACGCCGTCGACTACCGCTTTGGTCTGCAAGAAACTCTGCTCGCGGTTGATCGCCTTCTGCACCTTCGGATCGAAATCCTGGACGCCGAGGCTCGCCCGGGTCATGCCGATTTCGGCGAGGGCGTCGAGGCGGGCATCGTCCATATCGTTGGGTTCGATTTCGACGCTGATCTTGGCGCCGGGAAGGAACTCGAAACTGTTGCGCAGGACGGTTCCCAGCGCCACCATGTCCTCGGGTTTGAGCATCGTCGGCGAGCCACCGCCGAAATGGACGGCACGCACACGGCCCTTGCCTCCAACAAGACTGGCGACGGTAGCAATTTCAGCAAGCAGTGAGCGCAGATACGTCGTCACCGGTTCGTAATGGCGTGTCTGCTTGGTGTGGCACGCACAGAACCAGCAAAGCTTGTCGCAGTAAGGGATGTGCAGATAGAGCGAGATCTCGTC
>NZ_RZSX01000794.1:0-2905 GCF_004023105.1 Mesorhizobium sp. M5C.F.Ca.IN.020.32.2.1
TCACCAAGGACCTCTGTGCGAAATACGATATCCCGACCGCCGCCTATGGCAGCTTCGGCGACTTGGCGTCGGCCAGGGCCTATGTCGAAAAGATGGGCGCGCCGATCGTCATCAAGGCCGACGGCCTCGCCGCCGGCAAGGGCGTCACCGTCGCCATGACGTTGGCCGAGGCGCTGGCCGCACTCGATGCCTGTTTCGACGGGTCCTTCGGACAGGCCGGCGCCGAGGTGGTCGTCGAGGAGTTTCTCACCGGCGAGGAGGCGAGTTTCTTTTGCCTGTGCGACGGCGCCACCGCGTTGCCGTTCGGCACCGCACAGGATCACAAGCGCCTCAGTGACGGCGACATCGGCCCGAACACCGGCGGTATGGGGGCTTATTCGCCGGCTCCGGTGATGACGCCGGAGATCATCGACCGGACCATGCGCGAGATCGTCGAGCCAACCATGCGCGGCATGGCCGAACTTGGCGCACCGTTTTCCGGCGTGCTGTTTGCCGGGCTGATGATATCAGGCGAGGGGCCGAAGCTGATCGAATACAACACCCGTTTCGGCGACCCGGAATGCCAGGTGCTGATGATGCGGCTGAAGGACGATCTCCTGGTCCTGCTCAACGCTTCTGCCGACGGCCAGCTTGCACACACCTCCGTGCGCTGGCGCGACGAGGCGGCGCTCACCGTGGTGATGGCGGCAAGGGGTTACCCCGGCACGCCGGAAAAGGGCTCGGTCATCCGCGGCCTCCAAGAGGCCGCTGGCGATGGCGTCGAGATCTTTCACGCCGGCACCGCCATCAACAGCGGCGCGCTGATCGCCAATGGCGGCCGTGTGCTCGACGTCACGGCTGTCGGCGGCACGGTCGGAGAGGCGCAGAGACGAGCCTATGCCACACTCGACCAGATCGATTGGCCGCAAGGTTTTTGCCGCCGCGATATCGGCTGGCAGGCCGTCGCGCGCGAGCAGGCGCGCTGACGCCGAACGGCTTTCAGCTTTTAGCGCTGGCCATGGTCGAACTCGGTTGATGCGGTGCTGACCGGATCGCCGGCGGCGGGCGTGGCTTCAACCGCTGATGCCGAGTGCTTTTCGTTCCGCGTCCAGGCCATATATTCGGCAATCCCGCGCGGAAGGCGCAGCAACGTCTTCACAGCAGGCATTTGAAAGCTGCTGCGGAACTTGGCCCAGCGGGCGCTGAACATGGCGGTGATTTCGGTGAAGGTCGATGGTGCCACCACGGTGGCGTAGGTGATGGCATTGCCCGCAAGGCCGGCCTCGCGCGAGAGAGGCACCGGTATCGAGGCAAGGTAGTCCGGCTGCACGTCGATCAGGCCGCCGAAGGGCCATTGCGCGCGCAATGTGGCGGCATCCATCGGTGCGACATTGACGTCGATATCGTTCGGCGTGCCGGCCACCCGGTAAGGACAGCGGAACCGGCCGCAATTGGCTTTTGCCGAGAACTGCCAGAGTGCGTAGCCTTGCCAGTTGCCCATCGGAAAATGCACGCCGATGTCCGGCTTGTAGCGCGCATACCAGAGCGGCAGCCGCGACAGGAGCCGGTATTTGTACTTGTTGTCGGCGATGTGCCTGGCGGTCTTGCCGTTGGTGTAGAGCACCGGAAAGCGGCCCAGCCGCCGATGCACATGGCGGACGAATTCCTCTGCATCCTCGAGCGACATCCATTTCGTGGGGTCGTCATCCTCGATGTCGAGGGCGAGCAGGTCATCCGGACCAGGTTTCGCGAAGTTGATGAAATTATTTGCCTGTCCCACGGGATTGCCGGGGCGGGCAAGATGGTAAGCGCCCCATTTCAGGCCGAGCGCCTTGGCCACCACCTTCCGCGTCTGGAACAGTTCCTGTGCCACCGCATGGCGCTTCCACAGCGCCTTGCAGAGCCGCGTCTCGGTCTCGTCGCCGAAACAGAAATAGGCTGGCGGCATCCCGTCGGACGCCTTGTTGATGAAACCGACGATCCGCTTGTCGGTCGCAAGTTCAGCCCAATCGATGGAATTGTATTCGTAGGCGTCGATCACCAGCGCACGGTCGGCCTTCCACGGCTCGGAGAAATCCGAGGCTTGTGCCGGCCCCAACGCCATTATCATCGCGGTCGCGACGAGGAGTCCTAGGCGGCGGAGAGGGTGCGCCGGCGGCTTCAAACAGCAGATCCTTGCTGGCCAAAGCCTGATCCTGAACCGCCATGGTTAAGGAAATGCTTTCGGCGGTCCGTGGCGAATGCCGCAATTCGGCCGGTTATGGTTTTGCTGGCCATCAACGAGGGGAGAGCGGCTGGATCTGGAACAGGTCGGGCGCCGGCGCCTGCGGCAGCGTTCCCTCAGCCTCGCGTTTGCGATGATGGGCCAGCGAGCATTTCGGCGAACACAGAATGCCGCGATCCGACCAATAGGCGGAGCCGACCTCGATCTTGCCCCGATGGTGCCAAAAACCTGCCGCTCGATAGGGCAGGCCGCATTCGATGCAGCGATACGCGTCAGGTCTGGCGAGCACGTGCGGTCCGATCCAGTATTCTTGGTCTGTCGCCGGTCGGCTTGTCCGGCCTTTTGCCGATTTTAGCCTGAACAGCTCCAAATGCAAAATCCGCGTGACAAAATTTGACGTTTACGTAAAAACAAGGCGGGAGCGGCGACCCAAAAGCGAATGGTTTTGTGTCCGCACGGATCATAAGTTTCCCTGCCGGACAGAGGAGGAGCGAGCGGCATGTATCGGGCACCGGTCGAGGAGATCGCCTTCACGCTGAAGTATGTGGCCGGCCTGAAGCCGGCGCTCGCCGCCGGCTCCTTTGGCGAGCTTGGCGAAGACCTCGTCGACGCCATTCTGGCGGAAGCCGGCCGCTTCGCCACAGAGGAGGTCGCGCCGCTCTACAAGATCGGCGATGAACTAGGCGCGGTGCTGAGCGGCGC
>NZ_RZSX01000795.1:0-2892 GCF_004023105.1 Mesorhizobium sp. M5C.F.Ca.IN.020.32.2.1
GTCAGGCACCCCCGTGCTGGTCGGCGGCGCCGACTATCCGGTTGCACTGCTCGGCTCAGGCGCTTGTCGGCCGGGAATGGGTTCCGACAGCACCGGCACGGGCGCGATCATCACGGCGATCGCAGAGAAGCCGCTGCTTGACCCGGAAATCTCGAACGTTGCGACGATCGAAGGCAACTGGGCGCAATTCGTGCTGCTGGAGACCGGTGGCGACGGCATGCGCTGGGCACGCCGCGCCTTCCACAGCAACGCGCTGTCCTATGACGAGATCGTCGCCTGCGCCGCCGAGGCACCCGCCGGTTGCGACGCATTGCTCTTCATGCCCTTTCTCACCGGCGAGCGCCTGGGGCGCCATCGCAACGCCCGCGCGCAGTTCTTCGGATTGGGCGCCGGGCATGGCATGGAACATCTGCACCGCTCGATCCTGGAAGGCATCGCCTTTGCCATGACGCGTCACATCCGCATCATGGAACGCGCGTCAAACAAGCCGCTGGAGCGCGTTATCGCCGCGGGTGGCGGGGCGCGCACCGAACTCTGGCTGAAGATCAAGGCAAGTGCCTTCAACATTCCGATTCTGGTTCCGCGGGAGCCCGAATGCGGCATTGTCGGCTGTGCCGCGATGGCCGCGAAGGCGACCGGCCGCTTCTCGCGCGTCGAACAGGCGGCCGAGAGCTTCGTGAGCTACGGCGCCGAAATCCTGCCGGACCCCAGATGGGCCGAGACCTACAGGCGCACCCAACCCGTTTTCGACAAGCTCTACTATCACAGCCAGGCGCTCTACGACGACATCGACACGCTGGCGGCGGCGACGCGGCCGACGCAGCCGTGACGCATCTCAGGCCTGTGGAGCCGTGCCTGCAGCGACAGACCTGGCAATCACGACGCATCCCGTCTGGGATGCATCGGGCCGATTGACTCAGTTGTGGCGGATTTCCGTTCCCAGCACCTTCAGGCACTCGCGGATGAACGCGGCAAGTGCGGTCCAGCCCTTTGCCGAGACCATCGTTCCGTCGACATAGGCCTCAGTCGGGGACAGGTCGATATAGGTTCCGCCGGCGAGGGTCACTTCCGGCTCGCAGGCAGCCAGCGCACCTACTTTCTTCCCACGCACGACGCCGTCGACCGCGATCAGGATCTGGACGCCATGGCAGATCGTAAAGATCGGCTTCTTGTTTTCGTGGAAATGGCGGACTATCGCCTGCACGCGCTTATCGGTGCGGATGTACTCGGGGCCACGACCGCCCGCGCAATACACGGCATGATACTGGTCGAGCTGTTTTTCCGCCTCCGAAAAGGTTTTGTTCAGCAAAGCATAGTGGCCGGGTTTTTCGGTGTAGGTTTGGTCACCTTCGAAATCGTGAAGCGACGTCTTGATCAGGTCTCCGGCGTTCTTGTCAGGGCAGACAACGTGGACGATGTGGCCGACGGCCTCCATCGCCTGCTGATAGACGAAGATCTCGTATTCTTCGGTAAACTCACCGGTCAACATCAGTATTTTCTTGCCTGGCATGGTCGGTTCCTCGTTTTGTGAATGGAAGTCGGGCGGGCATTGCACTCGCCCGGCGGCGCGGGTCTCAGAAAAGGGAACCCGGGATGTCCCGGGCGTTTACCTGCATTATCAACGATGCATCCAGCTTGACGGCGGCGCTCCCGATGTGGACGGTGACGGACATCGTGACAGTCTCAATCGAACGCTAGCAGCAAACGATCACGAGAATGCTCGATATGACGGCGCATTGCCTGTTCCGCCGCAGCGGGATCGGAGGCAGCGAAGGCGGCCAGGATGGCCTCATGCTCGTCGAGCGCTTCCTCGGTAACGCGTGAATGGAACATCAGGCGGAAGATGTGGAAATGCGTGTGCTGGAATGCGAGAGTCTCGCGCACGAGATCATTGTTGGCAAATTCCATGATCCTGTCGTGGAAAATGGCGTCCTGCCGCGCGAAGTTTGAGTAACGCAGGCGTTCATCCTTGCCTTCGCGGCGCGCCATGCCCCCTGCGGACTCTTGAAGCACCGCAAGTTTCGCCTCATCCATCAATGCGGCTGCTTTGGCCGCCCCATGCGGCTCGAGCAGCAGGCGAAGCTCATAAAGTTCGTCAAATCGGCGCTTGGTTATCTGCGGCGCGGCGCGGTAGCCGATCAAATGTGTCTTCAGCACAAGGCCTTCGCCTTCGAGGCGGCCAAGCGCTTCACGGATTGGCGTGTGGGATACATCGAGTTCCTTGACCAGACTGTCGACGGTGATCCGTGAGCCAGGCGCGATCTTCAGTGACATGAGTTGCGCGAAGATCGCTTCATACACGTCCTCGACTAGGCTGTTGGATCGCTGGATGCGTCCGCTAGCGGGGTCGGCATCTCGGGCATTGCTTAAGTTCATGACCTGCATCTTTGCCTCTTGACAGGATCACTGGCTAACACGATGCTTCGCTCAATACAATCCTATATCATATACGATTTAATACAGGATATTAGGGCCGAGCTCGGCGAGCTTTCGCTTTCCACTCCCAACATCATCGAGGGACGAACATGAGCCTCTTCGCTGCCGTAAGGCTCCCGCGTGAGATCCTCTTCGGGAAGGGCCAGCGCCATGTCATTCCAACCGTTGCAGCCAGGCTGGGCCGGCGCGCTCTTGTCTGTACGGACGAGCGCTTTGCCGCAACTGTCGCCTTCGCAGAGATCATGGAGGCGCTCGAGTGCGCATCGATCGATGTGCTGGTGCACGACCGTGTGCTGCCCGATGTGCCACGAGACACGGTTGCCGTCTGCGTAGAGATGGCGCGAGAGTTTGCGCCGGACATGGTGATCGGCATAGGAGGTGGCAGTTGTCTCGATATGGCCAAATGCGCCGCGTTGCTCATCAGTCACGGCGGCCTGCTCCAGGACTACTACGGCG
>NZ_RZSX01000796.1:0-2890 GCF_004023105.1 Mesorhizobium sp. M5C.F.Ca.IN.020.32.2.1
AGGCACTCTCCCGCGACCGGCGCGCCGCCGCGCTGATCGTCGAGCCGCTCGTGCTCGGCGCCGGCGGCATGCTCATGTATCCGGCCTGGGTTCTGACCGAATTGAAGAGGATCACTGAGGCCGCCGGCACGCTGCTGATCGCCGATGAAGTGATGACCGGCTGGGGGCGCACCGGAACCATGTTCGCCTGCGAACAGGCGTCCGTCTCGCCGGACATCCTGTGCACCTCGAAAGGTCTGACCGGTGGTACCATCCCGCTGGCCGCCACGATCGCCACCGATGCCATCTTCCAGGCTCACTATTCCGAGGATCGCAAGAAGACGTTTTTCCATTCGAGCTCCTACACCGCCAATCCGATTGCATGCGCGGCGGCACTTGCCAATGTCGAGATCTGGCACGACGAGCCGGTGGCCGATCGGATCGCGGCCTTGAGCGAGCGACAGGCCGCCGGGCTTCGACGCTTTCGCGACAACCCTCGCTTCACCGATTGCCGGACAACCGGCACCATCGCGGCACTCGACCTACGCACCGGCTCAGCCGGTTATCTGGCCGAGATCGGGCCAAAACTGCGCGCTTTTTTTCTTGAGCGCGGCCTGCTCGTGCGCCCGCTCGGCAATGTCCTGTACCTTCTGCCGCCCTATTGCATTACCGGCAACGAGTTGGATGGGCTCTATGACGCCATCGAGGAGGCCGGCGAACGCTTCGGCTCAAAGCCATGAGCCGATCATCGCGCATTCTCGGGCTTGGCCATCATGCGCCCGCGCGCAAGGTGGAGAATCCGGAAATCGAAGATCGTCTCGGGCTTGAACCCGGCTGGATCGAGCGGCGCACCGGGATACGGTCGCGCTTCTGGGCAGCGGACGAAGACACGCTGTCGGCCCTTGCCGCGCACGCCGGCGACATGGCGCTGACCAATGCCGGTATCGACCGCGGCGACATCGGCCTGCTGTTGCTCGCTACCTCCACACCCGATCATCTTCTGCCGCCAAGCGCGCCCCTGGTCGCACATCGGCTGGGACTAGGTCGCGCCGGCGCGATCGACCTGACCGGCGCTTGCGCCGGCTTCATCTATGCGCTGATGTTCGCCGACGGGTTCACTCGCCTGCATGGCAAAGCGAGCCTTGTCATTGCCGCCAACATCCTCAGCCGCCGCATCAATCCGGCCGAGCGCGCCAGCGCCGTGCTGTTTGCCGATGCCGCCGGCGCGGTGGTGATCGGTCCGTGCGATGACCCGGATCGAGGCATTCTCGGCGCTTCGGTGGATTCGGACGGCTCGCGTTACGGGCTGATCCAGATTCCTGCCGGTGGAAGCAACAATCCGTTCCATGGCGGCCTCGACCTCGAGCAGACCCGGATGACGATCACCGATGGCCGCGAAGTGTTCGCCAAGGCCGTGGAGATGATGACCGCCTGCTCGAGAGATGCGCTCACTGCTGCCCGACTGAGGCCGCAAGACCTCGATCGTTTCGTGCCGCATCAGGCCAATGCTCGCATTTTCGACGCGGTCGGCAGGAACCTCGGCATCACAGATCACTCGATGGTCAAGACGATCGCCGAATATGGCAACTCTTCCGCCGCGACGATCCCGCTCTCGTTGTCGCTCGCCCATCGGGCGCAGCCGTTTCGGCCTGGCGAGAAAGTCCTCTTGGCGGCAGCGGGTGCGGGTCTCAGCGGCGGCGCGCTTGTCGTGGGAATTTAGCAAAGCAACGCTTGCGCATAGGACTGCTCATGAATGAGACTATGAGAATGGCTCAATACGCAAATAGTCGCCGGCAAGCTCCATAGAGCTGGGTTCCGTGCGGTGCTCCGCGATGTCTAAGTATCGACCCACTTGCTCAAATCGCAGCGCTCATCGAAGGCCAGCAAAACCTCATGCAGAGCGAAAATCCTCAACCGCCCGTTTCAAAGACGCTCGCCCCATTTCGAAACAAGGTGTTTCGCTCAATTTGGACGGCCACCCAGATTTCCAGCCTCGGTTGGCTAGTGCAAACGGTCGCCATCAGTTGGCTTATGGCAACGATTTCAGCGTCCGACCTTATGGTGGCTCTCGTCCAGGCCGCATCCACACTGCCGGTGTTCTTCCTCTCAGTTTTCGCCGGAGCCATTGCCGACAACTTCAGCCGCCGGTGGGTGATGTTTGCGGGACACTGCCTGATAGCATCGGCGTCGATGACGCTGATGATTTCTGTGGGTCTGGGATTTGTCAGTCCTTGGCTGATTCTCGGGTTAGGTTTCCTGGCCGGCTGCGGCTTTGCCTTGAATGATCCGGCCTGGCACGCTTCGGTCGGCGATATCCTTCACAAACGCGACATTCCGGCCGCAGTGACGCTTATGTCCGTCGGATACAACATTGTGCGCAGCGTTGGTCCGGCCTTAGGGGGCGTGATCCTGGCCGTCTTTGGGCCGCTGGCCGCTTTCGCCTTGGCTGCGGTGAGTGATCTGGCGCCTATAAGCGCGATATGGCGCACCAAATGGGAGGTCCGCTCTTCGCCTCTCCCTCGTGAGAGAATGACGACGGCAATTCATGACGGAGTGCGCTTTACGGCGATGTCTTTGGAGATCAGGGCAGCGACCGCCCGAGCAGCTCTTTTCGGATTGGCAAGCATCTCCATTCTGGCGTTGCTCCCTCTCGTCGTCCGGGATCAGTTGAAGAGTGGGCCAATTGTCTACGGTATCTTATTGGCCGGCTTCGGCATGGGTGCTTTCATCGCGGGCATGGGCAACGGCTTCTTGAGGAAGGTCACGTCTCAAAACAGGCTGGTGGCCTTCGCCTCTGTGGCTTGTGCAGTCTGTTGCCTCTCCCTTGCCCTGACATCGTCGGTTCCTGTGGCGGCCCTTTTGCTGGCGCTCGGCGGGGCGGGTTGGCTTATCACCTGGACGGGCCTTGACG
>NZ_RZSX01000797.1:0-2888 GCF_004023105.1 Mesorhizobium sp. M5C.F.Ca.IN.020.32.2.1
GACGAATACCGGAAGCATGTCGAGAAGGACGCCGCTCTTGCCCGCCGCTTCCAGCCGGTCTTCGTCAATGAACCGACCGTCGAAGACACCGTCTCCATCCTGCGCGGCCTGAAGGAAAAATACGAGCAGCACCACAAGGTGCGCATCTCGGATTCGGCGCTGGTCGCTGCAGCGTCGCTGTCCAACCGCTATATCGCCGACCGGTTCCTGCCGGACAAGGCCATCGACCTTGTCGACGAGGCCGCGTCGCGGCTCCGGATGCAGGTCGATTCGAAGCCCGAAGCGCTGGACGAGATCGACCGCCGCATCATGCAGCTCAAGATCGAGCGTGAGGCGCTGAAGGTCGAGAAGGACGACGCGTCAAAGGACCGGCTCGCCCGCCTCGAAAAAGATCTTTTTGCTCTGGAAGAAGAATCGACCGAATTGACCTCGAAGTGGCAGGCCGAGAAGCAGAAGCTCGGGCTCGCCGCCGACCTGAAGAAACAGCTCGACGAGGCGCGAAACGAACTCGCCATTGCCCAGCGCAAGGGTGAATTCCAGCGCGCCGGCGAGCTTGCCTATGGCAAGATTCCGGAACTCGAAAAAAAGCTGACGCAGGCCGAGGCGCAAGACGGCAAGGTCGGCATGGTCGAAGAGGTGGTCACCCCCGATCACGTCGCCCATATCGTGTCGCGCTGGACCGGCATTCCGGTCGACAAGATGCTGCAAGGCGAGCGTGACAAGCTGCTGCGCATGGAAGACGAGATCGGCAAGCGCGTCGTCGGCCAGGGCGAGGCGGTGCAGGCCGTGTCGAAAGCCGTTCGCCGTGCCCGCGCCGGCCTGCAGGATCCGAACCGGCCGATCGGCTCGTTCATGTTCCTCGGACCGACGGGCGTAGGCGAGACCGAGTTGACCAAGGCGCTCGCCAGCTTCCTGTTCGACGACGAGAGCGCCATGGTGCGCATCGACATGTCGGAATTCATGGAGAAACACTCGGTCGCCCGGCTGATCGGCGCGCCTCCCGGCTATGTCGGCTATGAGGAAGGCGGGGCGCTGACCGAAGCGGTGCGGCGCCGGCCCTACCAGGTCGTGCTGTTCGACGAAATCGAAAAGGCGCATCCGGACGTGTTCAACGTGCTGCTGCAGGTGCTCGACGACGGCCGCCTGACCGACGGGCAGGGCCGCACGGTCGATTTCCGCAACACGCTGATCATCATGACGTCGAACCTCGGCGCCGAATATCTGGTTAATCTCAACGAGAACCAGGACGTCGATGCCGTACGTGACGAGGTGATGAGCGTGGTGCGGGTATCGTTCCGGCCGGAGTTCCTTAACCGCGTCGATGAAGTGATCCTGTTCCACCGGCTGCGCCGGCAGGATATGGGCCGCATCGTCGAGATCCAACTCAAGCGACTGGAAAACCTGCTCGTCGATCGCAAGATCACGCTTTCGCTGGACCAGGAGGCGATCGACTGGCTGGCGGCCAAGGGCTACGATCCGGCCTATGGCGCGCGGCCGCTGAAGCGGGTGATGCAAAAGGAACTGCAGGACCCGCTGGCGGAGAAGATCCTGCTCGGCGACATCCTTGACGGCTCGACCGTCAAGGTCACCGCAGGTTCCGACCGGTTGAACTTCCGCTCGAAGCCCACGGTCGTGGCGACCGAGGCGGCGGCCTGATTCGAGGCCGCCACATAATTAAACACTGAACGGCGGGGCGCAGATGACGCTGGATGACTACAACAGCTTCTGCGCCTCGCTGCCGTCGACGAGCCATGTCGTCCAGTGGGGCGGCGCCCATGTCTGGAAGGTCGGAGCCAAGGTCTTTGCGATAGGCGGTTGGAGTAAGGGCAAGGAGCCGTTCGTCACCTTCAAATGCTCCGACATCGCTTATGACATCTTGAAGGAACAGCCGGGCCTTCGGCCCGCGCCCTATCTTGCGTCACGCGGCATGAAATGGATCCAGCGCCAGACAAACCAAAGCATGGACGATGACGCGCTGAAGGACTATCTGCGCGAAAGCCATCGCCTTGTCGTGCTCAAGCTGCCGAAGCAGGCGCGCAAGGAATTGGGACTCGCCGCCAGCTAGCTATGTTGCTCTCATCGCCAGAAATCCGCCATCTTCATGCCCGGTTCATGTTGGAACCTTATGGTCGGCAACTGATTTGCTGGCGAAGGGGTTCGCCTGTTGCATAGCCCCGAACTTCGAATTCGATTTTCGGAAAGCTTGGTGCGAAGATTTTAACTATTAGAGCGTCCTTGCGCGTCCGAAGGGACGCGCGGCGCTCTAAAGAGACAACGCCGGGCGGCGGCAATTACGGACCGGAGAATTTGGCCAACATGTTCCGCACGATCTTCACCCTTTCGGCGCTCGCCGCCGGGCTGCTTTCTTCCAGCGCGATGGCCTCGCCGACGGAGGACATCGCGCCGCGATCTGCCCGTGCGGCCAATGCCGGTAGTGTGCTGGTCGCCCAGAACGGCGATTTCGACGTCTATTACGACGCCAGGGGGAACCGCGTCATCGTCGATGCGGAAACCGGCCAGGTCCTCGCCATCCAGCCGCCGCAGACCAGGTTCGACCGCCGCGCGCTCCGCCGCGAGCGCCTGCGCAATCTCGGACCGGTCGAGGACGACCGTTATTATCTCGACGACCCGGAAGACACGGCGCGCTTGCGCCGCAGGCGATTGGAAGAGGAAGGCCTGATCGTCGTGCCACCGGTCGACGAATACGATCCCTACAGCGACAATTGGGTGGAAACTTTTCCCGAAGCGCCGCGCGATGACGGCAGCTATGGCAACGATTATCCGGAAGCGCCACAGCCGATAGAGCCGCGCACCGTCAAGCGCCAGCCGCTCGACGAGGCTTCGATCGAACCGGTCGAGCCGACCGCCCCAGGCGACCAGGCGGCATT
>NZ_RZSX01000798.1:0-2887 GCF_004023105.1 Mesorhizobium sp. M5C.F.Ca.IN.020.32.2.1
ATCTCTATCAGATCCATTGGCCGGAGCGGGACGTGCCTTGGGGCGCCAACCCGAACCGTGTCGGTGCCGTGCCGCTGCGAGCCGATTCCGTCGGCGCACCGGCTGGCGAGACGCCGATCACCGAGACCCTCGCCGTCTTCGACGAACTGGTGAAGGTTGGAAAAATCCGCCATTTCGGTCTGTCGAACGAGAGCTCCTGGGGCGTCATGCGGTTTATCGCCGAAGCTGACAAGGGCCTCGGTCCACGCCTGGTGTCGCTGCAAAACGCCTATAATCTCGTCAACCGCAGCTTCGAGGTGAATCTCGCCGAAGTCTGCGAGCGCGAACAGGTTTCGTTTCTGCCCTATTCGCCGTTGGCGCAGGGCTATCTCACCGGCAAATACGATCATGGCGCGCGGCCGCAAGGCTCACGCTCGCAGCTCTTCAATCGGGGCCAGCGCTACGAGACGCCCAACGCCGCGGAAGCGCAGCTTGAGTACAACGAGCTGGCGCGCTCTTTCGGCATGGAGCCGGCATTGTTTGCCAACGCCTATGTCACGAGCCGGCCTTTCGTCACCTCGAGCATCATCGGCGCGACGACCATTTCGCAACTCGAAATGGCGCTGTCTTGCGCCGATGTCGTCTGGACCGAGGACATGCAGAAGGCGGTCGATGCAATCCACCAGCGTGTCGGCAACCCCTGTCCGTGAGCAATACGGCCGGTAGCGAAGTTATCAAATGATTACAACGGGAAGGGGCAGAAATGGATTTTCCGATCGATGCCGTGCGCGAGAAATTTCCGGCCCTGTGGCTGACCGACAAGGGCCGTCGCCGCATCTACCTCGACAACCCTGCCGGCACGCAGGTGCCGCAAGCGGTTGCCGACGCGGTGTCACGCTGCCTGTTGACCGCAAACGCCAATCTCGGCGGCTTCTTCGAAACCACGATCGCGGCCCAACAGATCGTCGATGACGCCCATGCGGCGATGGCCGATTTCCTGGCTGCTGCGAGCCCTCAGGAAATCATCATCGGCGCCAACATGACGACTCTGACCTATCACATGTCGCGCACGCTCGGCCGCACGATGAAACCGGGCGACGAAATCATCCTCACCCGCATGGATCACGAGGGCAACGTATCTCCGTGGCTGCAGCTGGCCGAAGACCTTGGCCTTGTCGTGCGCTGGCTGCCTTTCGACGAGCAGAGCTGGCAGATCGAGGAGGCGGCGCTTGCTACGTTGCTCACCGACAGGACCCGGCTCGTCGCCTTGAACTACGCCAGCAATCTGACCGGCTCGATTAACCGGGTGAAGGCGCTGACCGGCATTGCCAAGCAGGCCGGCGCGCTAGTCTATATCGACGCGGTGCAGTTCGCGCCGCACGGCCTGATCGACGTCAGCGACATCGGCTGCGATTTCCTGATCTGCTCGGCCTACAAATTCTTCGGCCCGCATTTGGGCATATTATGGGGCAGGCTGGATGTCATCGACGCTCTGAAACCGTACAAATGCCGCTGTTCCTCCAATACTCTGCCGGAGCGGTTCGAACTCGGCACTCCGCAGGTCGAGCTGATGGCCGGACTGACGGCCGCGGTCGATTACTTTGCGGAACTCGGCGCGGCGGCAGGCGATGGCGGCTCGCGCCGCGCCAGGGTCGCCAAGGCCTTCGAAAGATCAATAGCTTATGAGAACCCGCTGGCGCAAAGGCTGATCGACGGCCTGTCGGCTGTCTCAAGCCTGACCATCCATGGCATTACCGATCCGGCGCGTGTCGGGGAGCGCGTCCCGACGGTCTCCTTCACCGTCGACGGCATCGTGCCGGAGACGATCGTACGGCAGATGACTGCGGAAAACATCTTCCTGTGGTCCGGCCACAACTATGCCTGGGAAATCGTCCACCAGATCGGCATTCCGCCCGAACAGGGCGTCGTGCGCATCGGCATCGCTCACTACAATACGGCGGCCGAAATCGACGAGACACTGGAGAGCGTGCATCGCGTCATCGCGATGCTGCGACAGGAGCGATCCTGATCCGACATCACCGCCTCTTGCTGCCGCCGAAGCCGGTGAGGAAGGCAGTAAGATTGTCGCCGAGCTCGTCGCAGAGATAGCCGCCCTCCTGCACGATGACCGTCGGCAGGCCGAGGCCGGCGATAGCCTCGCCGATGCGCGAGAAGCCCGGTGTCGTTACCGACAGTCCGCCGAACGGATCGCCTTCGAAGGCGTCGAGGCCGAGCGCCACGACAAGCGCTTCCGGCGCAAAGGCGCGGATACGCTGGAAAGCCATATCCAGCGCGTCGAGGAATGCGGCGTCGCCGGATTTGCGCGCCAGCGGCAGGTTGAAATTATAGCCGAGGCCGGCCCCTTCGCCACGTTCGTCGGCATGACCCCAGAAGAACGGGTAGAAGCGCACCGGATCGGCATGCAGCGAGACGGTGAGCACGTCCGGCCGCGCATAGAAAATGCCTTGCGTGCCGTTGCCGTGATGCAGATCGACGTCGAGGATTGCTACCCGCGCCGCATTCTTGCGGAGCGTCTGTGCCGCGACCGCTGAATTGTTGATGAAACAGAAGCCGCCGGCGACATCGGCAAAGGCGTGGTGGCCGGGCGGGCGGCAGAGCGCATAGGCAGCCGGTGCGCCTGATATCACGGCCTCAGCGGCCTCGACCGCGCTCCAGGCGCTCCACAGCGCGCTCTGCCAGGTCTCGCTTGAGATCGGGCAAGCGGTGTCGGCCATGTGATAGCCGGCCTGGCCGACCGCTGAGGCCGGATAGGAGCCGCCCCGCGCGATCGGATGGATGTTGGGGATCACTTCCGCCGAAGCGCCTTCGATGCGCTGCCAGCGCACAATGATGTGCTCGAGAAAATCGAGATATTCGGGCGTATGCACCGCCGCAACCGGTCCTGGCC
>NZ_RZSX01000799.1:0-2886 GCF_004023105.1 Mesorhizobium sp. M5C.F.Ca.IN.020.32.2.1
AGACAGCACTAACTGTCTGGCAACAGCTCGGCAACAATGGTGCGGAAATTAGCCAGGACGATTTCTGAATCGCACGGATTTGCCTTTCACGCCGGTCCTGCTTTTTTCGGCGGATTTCGCCTCGCTGCCCAATGCGACAAGCGCCCATTTCTGATAGGTGTAGCTGGCTGAATAAGCGGCGACCATTGCGCCGGTCGAACCGTCCAGAAATCCCAGCTTAAAAACATAGCTGTTCATATAGGCCCAGACCGAGCGCAACACCGCCTTGCTTATCGAGCTTCTTTTGCCCTCGGTAAGCAGCCGCGCCGCGGACGCTTCTGCGTATCGGCCGATCTTGTCATGCGCGTCTGCCAGGTCGGCGATGGAGTCATGCTCCATAGGATGGGACAATCGCGTAACCTTCCCATTCACCACAACTTTCTCGTGCACCGTGTCGTTGCTGAAGCGCCCGGACTGTCGCCGGAAAAGCCGGAGCACCAGGTCGGGCGACCAGCCGCCATGGCGGACGATGTGCCCACAAAAGCGGGATCTTCTTGGTATTTCGAAGCCATCATAGCCTTTTGGGTTGGCGATAGCGGCTCTGATTTCTGCAGCGAGGGGTGGCTCGACCCACTCGTCGGCATCAAGCGAAAGGACCCAATCCCCTGTCGCCGCGGCCAGGGCACGGTTTTTTTGCGCGCCGAAACCGGGCCAATCGAGGGTAATCAGGACTTTGGCCCCGAGTGCACTGGCGATGTCCCTGGTTTGATCGGTGCTGTTGTTGTCGAGGACGACGATTTCGTCGGCAAAATGTACCGAGCGAAGGCAACGTGCAATGCACGCTTCCTCATTGCGGCTGATTATGATGACTGAGAGCGCCGGCACTGTCAGACGGTTCCGGCGTCAAAACTGCAACAGTTGTTCAAAGAAACTGGTCCCCCGGCCTGTTAGCACTCCGAGCGATACTAACGGATTCAAAAAGAATGTCGAAAATTATCTCAGGTCGAGACTTTCGTAGAGCGCTATCATTCTCCTGATCATGACGTTGAAATCGTAATGTTCGGCCGCCGCTCTGACCTTTGCCGCAGTCTCAGGCCGTGATGACAGCTGCAACGCACGGGCAAGCCCGGCGGCGAGGTCGTTTACGCTGGCTGCGTCGCAAACAAGCGTCGGCTCGAACCGATCGACCAGCTCGCGCGCCCCACACCCGGTGCTTACCACGGCGGGCAAGCCGCTGGCCATGGCTTCGATCACCACTGTGCCGAATGGGTCATAAATGGAAGGCAGCACGGCAATGTCGGCCGCGCCGTACCATGGCAACATATCTTTCTGCGGCCCCAACATCCTGAGCCTTGCGCCCAGACCCAGTCTGTCGCCGGCCTGTTTGAAGGCATTGGCGCGCGAATCATGGCCAATGACCCACACCTCCGGCTCACCGTCCAGCGTGGCGACAGCCTTCATCAATGGAAGAAGTCCTTTTCGCGCGAAACCCGAGCCGACAAACAGGACGACCGGCCTGTTATCGTCGACATCGAGCTGCGCGCGGACCGCGGCCCGATGCTGTTGGCGCAGCTCCAGGTTGAAGCGTTCCAGGTCAACCCCGTTGGGAACATGGTGCACACGTTCCGCCGGATAGTCGTAGTGACGGATAATGTCCTCAGCCACCATTTTCGAAATGGCAATCACAGCTTTAAGCCGTGGGCTGGCATAGGTTGTGCGTTCAAGACGCAGCGTCTGGCGATGAAAGGGACTCAGCGCCGTCGCTGCCCTGCCAAGCCGCGTCTCGAAACGACGCCGCTCGGCAAGATAGGCGGCATGAACGCCTTCCCCGGCCCGGAAGACATCGCAGCACGGAAGACGATCGTTGCTCTGCACCAGGGCCGGTGGCATTTCGGCGATCTTGCGGCATGCGGCTCGGGCAAAGGACGTCGCCCGCAGGGAGCGGGGAAAGCGGCGGCCGGCACAATGGATGAATTCTATGCCTTCGTATCGCGGCCAGTCGCCGGACAGCACAGCCACCGGCCGTTGACGCGCGGCGAACGCCGCCATGATGTTTTCCAGCATGATCTCGCCTCCGCCAAAGGGCGCATAGCGCTGGCGTACGAACAGGATAGGCGTCTTCGGTTCCGCCTGAACCCGTTGATTATGCTGTGACAAATCCATGCGATCTCGCTACGCCGTTGAGCACTCCGGAACCGGCGGATTTGATAAATCACGCAGATGAGCGCGATTTGACCAGTTTGGCTATCCGCCTGCACTGCTGGAGTGAAGATGTGGTTATCGCTAGGCAGTTATTCCATAATTTTCCATGATATTTTTGCAGTATAAAATTTCTTTTTCGGTAAGGTAGTCCTTATACCCGCCAACTACGCCGCGTCTAACTTTAAAACTATCGGAATCGGTGCTGTCTACCGTTCTTAAGCGGTGACCATAGCGCTCATCGCTTTGCCCAGAGGATTCCTTGTTTCTCATGGACTCAAATCGACCGACGTCAATTGCTTTCGTAATTTCCTCCTCGTCTGGTTCTACATTTAACCATTTCGCGATTTGTCTAAGCTCGGAGGCGGCATCGCTGTGGAGCGTTTCGTATCGCGTGATCAACACATCGTCTCTTTCTCTTATTGCCGCCAGCCACATTGCATTAAAGCGGAGGGTCCTCTCGATACCAAACTGTGGGTCTCGTACAAAGCTCGACAAATCGCCTTGGAATAAGCCGCGCCACGCTTCGCGTTTGGTGACGTGAAAATATCCGGAAATTGTTGTGTCGATCGGATTGCGATGCAAAAAAATCAGGGGCCGCTTTCCCAAAAAAGCGTCGGCAGAGCGGAAATCTTTTCTGTGGAACGCGCTGCCGCCGTGGGTGTAATCGAGGCCGACGACAAGCTGATCAAGCATGACTCTTAACCA
>NZ_RZSX01000079.1:0-12288 GCF_004023105.1 Mesorhizobium sp. M5C.F.Ca.IN.020.32.2.1
GTTCGACACCGACCGGAATTTCAGCCAGCACCTTCTTATTCTCGATGTCGATGACGGTGACGAGATTGTCGTCCTCATTGGCGACATAAAGCGTCTTGCCGTCAGGCGAGAGCACGAAGAGTTCCGGGTCGGGCCCGGAGGGCAAGGTATCGACGATCTCCAGCGACGCCGTGTCGATCACCTCGATCGCATCGTCGTCGCTGGCGCAGAGATAAATGTGCTTGCCGTCATGCGAGATGGTGATGCCGCGCGGACGTTGCCCGACATTGACGGTCTTCACCACCTGCATCGTCGCGGTGTCGACGACGGACATCGTGTTGTCCTTCTCGTTGGAAACATAGGCCATGTAGGCCGACGCTGGACAGGCCATGAAGCCGGTCGCGAGAATGGCGAGTGCGCAAGCTCGTCTCTGCACTGAATTCCTCCCAATTGGTTCTACTTAAGCACGCATTTTGTTTCGGGTTCATCGACCCCGAGCGTATCGAGCTCCGACACCTGGTGCAAAAAACCTTCCTGCGGCGATGTCGAGACGACCGACCTGTTGTCGCCGAGGAAGATCGGCTGCCGCAACTGCTGGTTCCACTTGCGGAAAGTCAGTTTCTGCCCCTTGAACGCGGCGATCGAAAAATCGTCGGAGCGGATGAAGTCGGCCATCTTGCGCGGGTCGGCACCCTGCGTGCGGGTCGCCGCCTCGCCGAGGATGCGCACCGCGGTCCATGCCGCCATATCCTTCGACATCATGCGGCGGCCGTTTGCCTTGGCGAAGCGGTTCTGGATCTGGGTGCCCCCCCATTGCTCGCTGGCCGGATGCCAGGCCGACGGGGTGAGGCCGGCGGTGCCGGCGACCGGCCGCGGAGTCCAGGTGCGGAACGGAACATAGGTGCCGAACACCTCGCTTTCGTCGGCGACCAGCAACACATCGTGCTCCGGCAGATCCTGGGTGAAGACAGGCATCTGCCGCTGGATTTGGACGACGCCGGAATCGGTCCGCCGTGCCGTTCCGGTATCCTCGAACAGCTTTTCGCCGACGATCTCGCCGCCGAAGCGCGTCGCCGCCCGGCGCAGGGCCTCGGCAAAAAGCTGGTCGCGCTCGTGCGAGCCGTAGATCAGCACCCAGCGCCGCCATTGTTTCCAGATCAGATATTGCGCCAGCCCGTCGGCGAGCATGCTGCGCGTCGGGATGGTGTGGAAGATGTTGGCGCGGCATTCCTCCTCGCGAAGACTGTCGTCGGTGGCGCCGGCATTGAAGATCAGAACGCCGTTGTCGCGGGCAAGATCGGCGATCGACAGCAATTGTTTGACCGAGAGGTCTGCGATTACGTAGCGGTCGCCTTTGGCGATCATTTCCTGGAAGGCCGCAACGACATCCGCGTCCGGCTTTACCTCGATCACGTCGAGGCTGAATTTCTGGCCGAGGAAGCTGCCGGTCGTGTTGTTGTCGGCAATCGCGACATTGCCGCCGGCAACGCCTTCATCGCGGGGCGGGACGTCGAGCACCGACAAAGCGAGCTGCGGCGCATAGGCGCGTAAATAGCCTATCTTGATTTCGGTCAGCTTTTTTTCCGGCTTGGCCGTTGCGGCCGGTTGCTTGCCCGTCGCTTCCTGGGCCAGCGCGCCCGGAACGTTGACGGTCAGGGAAAAAAAGCACAAAAAGGCCACGAGAGTGCCCGGCACCGCGCTCGTCATCGATAAAATTACCCGTTCTTGCGCTAAAGTCCGATTGTTGCCGGACCGGCGCGAAGTCAAGGTGCCCGTGATGAGCTTAGCTGACCCGCAAATTTTATCAAACCCTGAAAGTGGACTTCTCGCGTCTGCTTTAGTGGCATGCCTGCTCGCTGGAAGCGCAACTGAGCGGATTTCGCTATCCGGACCCGAGAGCGCCCTGTCCCTCATGCCGCAGAAAGTCCTCCAATGACCAGAATGCTGGCCAGTGTCACCGGCGTCGACGAGGCGGAGATCGCGCTTTCGGGTGGCGTCGACATCGTCGACCTGAAGGATCCGAAGGCGGGGGCGCTGGGCGCGGTATCCACGCAAACCATCCGCCGGACGATTTCATTCATCGCCGGCCGGGCGCCGGTCAGCGCGGTGTGCGGCGACCTGCCGATGGAACCGGAGACGATCCGCGGCAAGGCCGAAGAGATCGCCGCGACCGGCGTCGATTACGTCAAGATAGGCTTTTTCCCGTCGGAAAATGTCTCAGCCTGCGCGGCGGCGCTCGAGCCGCTCGCCGCGCGAACGAAACTGATCGCCGTGCTTTTCGCCGACCTGGCGCCGGATTTCGAGCTTCTGCCGATGCTTGCCAAACATCGCTTCCATGGCGCCATGGTCGACACTGCGATCAAGGCAAACGGGCGGCTGCTCGACCATCTGCCGCCCGAGCGTATCCCGGGTTTCATCAATCGAGCCAAATCGCTCGGTCTGATTGTTGGCCTGAGCGGATCGCTGGAAACCCCTGATATCCCGCGCCTGCTGCCCTTCGCTCCCGATTTTCTCGGCTTTCGCGGGGCACTGTGCGGCAACTCCGGCCGCGTGGCTTCGATCAGTGCCGAGGCCGTTGCGCAGATCCGCGAGTTGGTCCCGGAAGAATCCCGGGCCGGCGGCCCGTCGAGCGTCGACTACCGCCTGCTGGCGGCGAGGGGCTATTCGCCGGGCACCGACCCGACACTGGGCACCGACAAGATCTTCGTGCGGGACTTTGTCCTGCCGGTTCAGATCGGCGCTTACAGCTTCGAGCACGGCCATACACAGAAGGTGCGTTTCGACGTGACCGCCGACGTGCTGCAAGTCACCGACCATCCCGAAGACATGCGCCATGTGTTCTCCTACGACATCATCATGGACGGCATTCGCACCATCGTCGCGCGGGGCCACGTCCAGCTTAGCGAGGCCTTGGCCGAGCAGGTGGCGACCTACATTCTGGAGAACCCGCGTGTCGTGCGCGTCACGGTAAGGGTGGAAAAACTCGAACTCGGCCCAGGCGGCGTCGGCGTCGAGATCGAACGCAAGCGCCAAACGGCAGGCCGCGGCGTCGCCTCCGGCCCTGCCGGCCGAAAAGGCCAAATCGCTGCCTCCCAGCCGCGACAAGAAAGGCCTGAGGCCATCAGGCGAGCCGCCGTCAAGCCGTCCGTCGTCAAGCTTGGCGGCAGCACGGTCCATGCGGCGGAAATGGAAAGCTGGATCGCGGCGCTGGCGGGTTCCAAGCTGCCTATCGTCATTGTGCCCGGCGGCGGCCTCTTCGCCGACCAGGTGCGTGAGACGCAGTTCCGGATGGATTTTTCCGATACCGCTGCCCACGCCATGGCGATCCTCGCCATGGAGCAGTTCGGCCAGGTCATACTCGATCGTGACGAAAGGCTGGCGCCGGCACGGTCGCTGGAAGAAATGATGCGAGCGTTGGATGAAGGGAGGGTACCGGTGTGGCTGCCGTCGTCATTGGCCCTGTCGGCGCCGGACATTCCAGCGTCCTGGGATATTACCTCCGATTCCCTTGCCGCCTGGCTTGCCGGCAAGCTCGGCGCGAATACGCTGCTGCTGATCAAGCAGACCGGCGCCTTCTTAGGCAGCGACACGATCGACGGCCTGGCAGTCAGAGGCATCGTCGATGCCGGCTTCGCCGCTATGCTGCCCGACGGTGTCGATTTCCATCTCGCCGGTCCGAAAGATGCAGCCGAAGCCGGGGCGCTGCTCGCGTCGGGCAATCTGCCCGGGATCCGGATCGCGGCTCCGATCCGGTCGGCAAGAAAAGCAGGGTAGGCGATGGCGACGCTGCATACGCCGCGCTGGGCATGGGTTTTGACCGGTTCCGGTCATTTTTTTACGGAGAGCTTCGCACTCATTCACCAGATAGAGCATTGCGATGTCTTTGTGTCGAAAGCCGCCAACGAAGTGCTGCGCATGTACAAGCTCAAGCCCGATTTCCCGGAGACGACGCGCGTCCTGCACGACAAGACGGCGAGCGCGATCCCGGTCGGCGAATTCTATCACGGTGTCTATCACACGGTGGTGGTGGCGCCGGCCAGTTCCAACACGGTTGCCAAATGCGTGCACGGCATTTCCGACACGCTTGCCACCAACGTCTTTGCCCAGGCCGGAAAATGCCGGGTGCCGGCCATCGTCTTTGCTTGCGACACCGCGCCGGAACTCGAAACCATGGCACCGCATGGGCTTGTCAAGGTCTATCCGCGCAGGATCGACCTGGAGAATACCAACCAGCTGAAGAGCTTCGAGCGGACCCAGGTGGTCGAGTCGCTCGCCGATCTCGAAGCTTCGGTCAGACGGCGCCACGCCGAACTCGCAAGCCATGGCTGAGCGGCTGGTCTTTCTTACCGGCCACCTGGCCAAGGTCCGGCTGGAAAGGCTGCTGGCCGGACTGGGCGAAACCGAATTTGCCTGGGAGATCATCGACATCGGCGTCAAGGTCGCGGCGCTGATGAGCGAAGACATCATCAAGCGGCGGCTCAGCCTGACAGGCGGCGGCGACCGCGTCATCCTGCCCGGCCGCTATCGCGGCGACCTCGAGCATCTGTCGAACCATTTCGGCGTGCCCTTTGTACGCGGGCCTGACGAGATCGCCGATCTGCCGACCTTTCTCGGCAGGGCAGGCGAGCCGTCTGACCTTTCGCGTCACGACATGCGCATCTTCGCCGAAATCGTCGACGCGCCAATGCTGTCGGTCGAGGCGCTGGTGGCGAGGGCACGGACGCTGGCTGCGGCCGGTGCCAACGTCATCGATCTCGGCTGCCTGCCGGAAACACCGTTTCCGTTACTGGAAGAGGCCGTGCTCGAGCTGAAGACACAGGGATTTCTGGTTAGTGTCGATTCGGCCAGCACGGACGAACTGTCGATCGGCGCACGCGCCGGTGCGGACTATCTTCTCAGCCTCGATGAGAACACGCTGCCGTTGGCCTTCGATTGCAAGGCCGTACCAGTGCTGATCCCGTCCACCCCCGGCGATTTGGATTCGCTCGGCCGGGCCATCGAAGCGGCGCAAAAGGCCGGCGTCGCCATCATCGCCGATCCCGTGCTCGACCCGATCCATTTCGGCTTTGCGGCCTCACTTGCGCGCTTCATTGAGGCGCGGCGGCGCTGGCCCGACATCGAACTGCTGATGGGCACCGGCAATCTCACCGAATTAACCGACGCCGATAGTTCCGGCGTTACCGCGGTTCTGGCCGGGCTCTGCTCGGAACTTCAGATCCGAAACGTGCTTGCCGTGCATGTCAGCCCGCACACGCTGCGAACGATCGAGGAGCACGACATTGCCCGCCGCATCCTGTTTGCCGCCAAGAGTGACGGTGCGCTGCCGCGGAGTTACCATCCAGGGCTGCTGCAGGTTCACGACCGCAAGCCGTTCACCGCCTCGATCGGGGATATCGAAGCACTTGCGGCGGAGGTGCGCGACACCAACTTCCGCATCATGACCGCCGAGGACGGCATCCATGTTTTCAACGGCAAGGGGCATGCGGTTGCCACGGATGCGTTTGAACTCTTTGCCGGGCTTGGCGTTGAAGCCGATGGAGCACACGCGTTCTATCTCGGCGCGGAGCTGATGAAGGCCGAGATCGCGTGGCGCCTCGGCAAGCGCTATGTGCAGGACGAGCCGCTCGCATGGGGCGTTGCCGCGCCGGCTCCCGAGACCGACCGCAGCCGTCTTGCGGAAGCGGGCCACACGCTCCGCGCGAAGAAAGAGCGCTAAACCATGCCGTTCATTCGCGAATCGATCATCACCACGGTCAACAAAGCCGGCGACGTCCACATCGCGCCGATCGGCATCATCGCCGAGAAGGACGGCTGGGTCATCGCGCCGTTCCGGCCGTCGATCACGCTCGACAATCTCGCCGAAGTGCCGTTCGCCATCGCCAATTATACCGATGACGTGCGTATTTTTGCCGGCTGCCTGACCGGGCGCAAGCATTGGCCAACCGTTGCGGTCGACGGGTTTCCGGCGCCGCGGCTTAAGGCGGCGCTCGCGCATTCGGTCCTGGAAGTCGAAAGTGTCGACGGCGATGCTATGCGACCTCGCCATTTCTGCCGCGTGGTGCAGGAGGAAACGCATGCGCCGTTCGCCGGCTTCAACCGCGCCAAGGCGGCGGTGCTGGAACTGGCGATCCTGGTCAGCCGGCTCGGCATGCTGCCGCGCGACAAGATCGAGGCGGAAATCGCCTACCTTTCGATTGCCATCGAAAAGACCGCCGGCGAGGGCGAAAAAGAAGCCTGGGACTGGCTGATGCAGCGTGTTGGCGATCACCTGTCGGTCAAGGAGTCCAGCGGTGATGAGGTACGCGGCTGAACCAGTATAGTGCCTACAATTGAGATCCCGCCATCAGCGCCACCGCTGATGCGGGCGCCACGCTGCTGGCTTCGCCGCGAACGGCGTCATCTGCGGGGATGATCTCGGCGAAATCGACGAAGCGGCGCTGCATGCGTTCGGCCAATCGCCTGATCTGCCAGCGGCCGGTTCCGGCGCCGACGATCGGCACTTCCCGGGCAAGAGACCCGGCAACCAGGGACGCTGCGTCGTGGATTTTGCGCAATTGCCGTTCGCTGAACCAGCGCGCGATTTCCTGCCATTCCGGCGATGTCAGCTCGGCGGCGTCGCGACCGATCATGCGCGCCAGCCGCGCGATCGAACCGTCGACGGTTTTTTCCTTGCCATCGGCGGAAGCGTGCCTGTCGTCCTTTTCGTCGAGCACCCCCAGGATCCGGTGTGCGTCGGCGATCGAGGCGAAATACTCGTTCATCAGCGGTGTCAGCCGGCCGCGGACGGGGGCCGACGAGGCCACACCGAACAGGAACGTCCTGGTGAAGCCGGTATAGACCAGTTCGCCGCTCAGCAGCCGTCCGGCATCGGTGTAGCCGTCATTGGCGACGGCGCCATTTTTGATGGCGATGATATCGGTGGTGGTGGAGCCCATGTCGACGAACAGGGCATCGCCGGCGAGTGTCGCCACCAACGACGCTGTCGCATGCCAGTTGGCGGACGCGACATCGGCGCTCAGCCGTGCTGCCTGCTCGGCCCCGACAAAGCCGGACGGACCGGCATAGATCAACTTTTCGCCTGGGACCCGCGCTGAAATCTCATCCAGAAGAGCCGCGACGCCGGCATCGCGGGACGGAAAGACGTCCGCCAGTTCGCCGGTCATGGTGAATGCGTTGAGGTCGGCGCCGGTATAGATCGGAGCCGTTTCCTCGAATGCCAAGGTCAGGGTATGGAGCCCTTGCCAGAGCGGCGTGGCGATCGTGACTGCCTCGACGATGCGGCCGTCTTGCGCTCGCGTCACCTTCAGATGGGCGCCGCCAATATCGAAGCCGGCAACGATGCTCTTTCTTTTTTCCACACTTCAAGCTTTCATCACAGTTGGTCAGGGGCAGTTGGTCAGCGAGAAAAGAGCGTTGCGTATCATTCCGGTTCTCGACCTGAAGGGCGGCGAAGTGGTCCGCGCCCAGCAAGGAAAACGCGATCGCTACAGGCCGATCGTTACGCCGCTCAGCCAAACTTCCGATGTCATCGCGGTCGCCGAAGGCCTGCGCGGGCTTTACCCCTTTCCGACCTTCTATATCGCCGATCTGGATGCCATCGAAGGCGGAACCCCAAACAGTGGGGCGCTTGCCCGGCTGAAGGCGATGGCGGAGCCGCCGGAGCTTTGGGTCGATGCCGGCTTCGCCGACGAGAAAACACTTTCGGCGGCACTTGCCGAACCCTTGCTTTACCCGGTCCTGGGCTCCGAATCGCAGCAGGACGACGCGCTGTCGCGGCGTTTTTGCGATCATCCGGACCTTATCCTGTCGCTGGATTTCTTCGACGACGGGTTTCGCGGTCCGGCATCATTTCTCGACGAGCCGGAGCGCTGGCCGCAAAGGGTGATCGTCATGACATTGACCAAGGTCGGCTCCGCCTCCGGTCCCGATTTCACGCGGCTCGTGGCGATCAAGGCGAAGGCTGGAAGCCGCTCCGTGATCGCGGCCGGCGGGGTACGCAACGAGGCTGACATTCGCGCGCTTTCGTCACTTGGTATCGCCGCGGCGCTGGTCGCGACCTCGCTGCATGACGGCACGCTCACGCCGGGGCACCTCGCAACGCTTGGCACCTGATATTCGCGTGGCCTCGACTTCGGCCTCGGAAACTGGGCCTTGTAGAGCGGCGGACTCTCAAGTCGATCGTCTCGCCGCTCTATTTCTTTGCTGGAGCATCGGTTTCCCAAAACCGGCCCCACCCTCGGTCAGGCCCGAGGGCAGGCTCTTTGTCTGGTGCTCTAAAGGCCCAGAAGCTTTTTCAGGCGACGCAACAGACCACCCGGCTCCGCGGAGGGTTTTACCTGTGCGGGGCTGTCTCTTGTCTAAGCCGCGAACGGATGCTTCACCTGGTCCCGCTTGGCCGTGGCTTCGGCGGCCGTCGGCGTCCCCGAGACCGCGCGCTGGATGGCTTCCTTTGTCGCTTCGTAATTGTACTTCTGGATCTTGGCGTCGTCCGCCGCGTCCCAATGGATGAAAACGCCGACGCAGATGAACAGATCGTCCGCCTCGTTGGCGGGAATGATGTCCTCGGCGACGGCATCCTGCACGGCCTTGGCGACCGCATGCTGGGCCGGGCCGAACATCTGCACCGCCTGCTTGGCGCCCTTGATCGTGACCTTGTTGAACATCACGGTGTTGGGCTTGCACTGAAGATTGGGCGCGATCACCGCCAAAAGGGAAGTAAAGCCGTCCTTGTTGTTGGTCAGCGCGTTGCAAAATGCTGTTTCGACTGCGCTCCCCCGTGGGCCGATAAGCAGGTCGACATGCGCCACTTCGTTGCCGTCTCCTACCAGCGATTCACCGACCATTACTTTCGAGATTTTTGCCATGCCAATTTCCTCCAAGACACAGTTATGGTGTCCAAAGACGCCGCAAACCGAGCGAGCGCTCGATGGACAGCTATCCTTGTTGGCAGCGCCCGGACATCCGGACCGGTTGGCTGGATAGCCGCGGAAGCCCAGCTTCCGCTCCTGAAAGTCAACCACCAACGTTGCGATTATGCAAGCTGAACGCCGAGGGTGTGGACTAAAAGAGTAGCCACGGTCAGGTCGGCCGAGGTGCCGGGGTTGACGCTGTCCGCCTTCAGCCGGCGGTCGAGCCCCATGAGCAGACGAATGCGTGACGTCTCGTCGTCATTGCCATGCAGCGCCGCCTCGACGGCAAGGGCTTCCTGCCGCGTCTGATCTGCGACGTCAGTTCCATGGTTGCGCACCACATGACTGTCGGGGAAGCTGGCGAGAAACGCCATATAGGCGAACACCGTCGGCCACATACCGCCTTCGCCGCGTGCCAACGCCGCTTCCAGAGCCGCAAGCCCGACACCGAACACGTCGCCGAAACCGGTAACATACTGGCGGGCGATCATGTCGCGGTCGGCCGCCTCCCGCATCGCCTCGAGCAGATGAACCTTCGGCTCCCGCCGCACATCGTTCGCGGCCTCTCCGAGCCCGCCCGGCGCGGCCGCGACGATCGCCTCGAACACCGCCCTGGTATCGTCCATGCTCATTTCGCGCAGCACCGCGTCGAGATTGTCGTGCAGTCGATTGTCGTGCAGCCAATTGTAGTGCAGTGGGGGGCCTGTCATTTCGGCGGCGCATAGCAGAGGCCCTGCCAGAAGAATGATACCGAGATTGGTATTGGTCGCGACTGCCAGACGTGTCGCGCGGACTGCTTCCAGCATGCGCTGTCCGACCGGCAGTCGCGGATCGGTCAGCGGCGCGGACGAGACCTCTGCGCTCGTCATGAACTGGGCGGCGGACATGCCGTGCCCGTCGGCGAATAGATGGACATTGCCCGGTTTCAGCGCCTCGATCTCCATCCGGCAGGCGTCCTTATAGGCAGCCCGGAGGCGTTCTCGCGAAAGCGCGATGCCGTCGGTCACGAATTCGCCGGCGCAGTGAGGCGGGAGGGTCGCGCTGCCGCCGCCTCGGTACGATCGGCCAGGAATTTCAGCAGGGCGTCGGCAATCGCATCGGCGATGTTCACCGCGACGACCGATTGGAGCCCGGACCAGGCGGGCATGCTGTTGACCTCCAGCACGAACAGCTTGCCGTCGGCCGCCGGTACGATGTCGACACCGGCGAAATCCGCGCCGATAGCGGCGGCGGCGGCTCTTGCCAGCGCCGCCAGTTCGGTTTCCGCATGCACCGAAACCTGCCCCGAGACCTGCTCGGGAACCGCCCCGCGATTGACGTTGGTGATCCAGTCGTCGCCACGGCGGCTCATCATCGCCAGGACTTCGCCGGCGCAAACGAAAACGCGAAAATCGCGGAAAGGCGGGCCGGGACGCGGCACATAGTGCTGGAGATAATAGACGCCGTTCACCTCGTCCTCGGCGGGGAGATCGGACAGTGTTTCGATCAGCCTGATGCCGCGGCCCTGCGCGCCGAAAAGCGGCTTCAGCACCAGCGGCGTGAACGGCAGTTCGCGTTCGGCGATCGTTTCGGCCATGGCACGTCCCTCGACCGCTGTTGTCGGCGGCGTCGGCAGGCCGGCATTCTTCAGGAGGAAGGTCGTCATCGACTTGTCGACGCAGCGTTCTATCGCCTGTGCGGAATTCCATACCGGAATGGAAAGCTTGCCGAATGCGTGTAGCACGCCAAGGCGCCGGGTGACCGCTTCGAACGATCCGGCGGCGATCGAACGGACCAGCACGGCGTCGGGCAGCGCGCCGTCGAAGCCGGGGATCGACAGTCCGGTCGGCCTGCCGGTATCGAACGCGATCGCCGCCAGCGGCACGGTTGCGACCACGGCGCCGCGCCAGTCCAGCCTTGCCGCCAGGCCCTTGGAGCGGGCGTCCGAGACGTCGCTGACGATCAGGATGCGGGGGATCATGTCACGCCTTGGATACCGGTATACCGAAAGCCGGAACGAGCGGCCCGGCAGGCGGATGACAGACTAATCCATTGCACCGCCATGGCCTAACCGAGGCTCCGTTCGAGCATCTGCAGATCACGCTCGCCGGCGCGAAACGTATCGCCGGTCTCGATCGCCGTGACGATGACTTCGGCCGGGCTGAACAGCAGCGGATCGATGGCATAGAAATCACCCTTGAACCGCTTGAAGATCTCGGCGAAGGGGTGGCCGTGGTCCCGCGAGGCGCGGCTCGGCAGTCGCTCCGCAAGCTCGCTGGCGTCTTTCGACGAGCCTTTGACGAAGAGCTGGACGCTGCCGCCATAGATGATGGCGTCGTTGGTTCTGCCCATGGCGGTCAGGAAATCCGGATGGGGGGCGGGGATAGGCGCCGTGCCGATGCCGTCGACAACGTTCTCCAGCGGAAATTTGAGATCGTTGGTCTTGTGCAAAGCAACCTCGAGCGCGCGCGCAACGATCTGCACGCCGCCCGCAAGGCTTTGTGTCGGCGCATAGAGGAAGGTGAGCTTTTCGGTTGGCAATCCGGTTGCCCTGCCGACCTTCTCAACGATCGCCTGGGGCGGCGGTTCGGCGGTCTCCAGGATAAGCACCGCGGATGACGCAGTGTCGCGATAGGAAAGTGCTTCGAACAGCGGTTCGACGCGGGCGAGCGCCCGCGCCGGTCCCGATCCCATGGCGAAATAGCCTTGGCTCGACAGGTTCCAGCCCGCATACTGGCTGCCCAGGCAGGCAAGCACCGGCTGCGAGGACCGCACTTCGATGGTGAACGGCCATTTCTGCGACCCACGGTCCATGCACACCGAAATGCTGCCGAGTCCGCCCATCGCGGCTTCCGCCATGCGCAGCCCGGCCTCGACGCCGCCGGCGGCCTTGGCGCCGGCATCGATCAGGCACTCGCCCAATGGCCCCCTGGAAACGCCGATGCGCAGGCGTTCGGCGTTGCCGATCATGCCGTCGATGATGCGCTGCGCATTGTCGTTCAGGAACGCCGAACCGTCTTTCATGTCCGGTCTCCTTCCCACTGGTGTTGCAATCGGCTGGCTTGTTCCTTGATGAGCCGCCTGGTCAAATCGGCGCTCGGACCGCGCGCGAAGATGGTGCAGACAGGATCGCCGGCGATCAGACGGGTGCCAGGCGACTGATGGTCGGCAGTCCATTCAGGCCAGGCAACCGATGGAAACTGGGCGATCGGCGTCGCGGCGTAGGTCACCATCGATGCCATCGAATCGACGAAGCGCGGCAGCCGGCAGGCCCTGCCTGTCGCGGCGCGCAGATGCGCTTCGATCAGAGGCGCGTCGGCATCGTCGAAAATGTCGAGCGTGGCGCCTGGCCTCGGATTGATCTCGATGAGCTTGTAGCCATCCGGTCCGCGAATGAGATCGGCGCTACACAATCCAACCA
>NZ_RZSX01000007.1:0-13059 GCF_004023105.1 Mesorhizobium sp. M5C.F.Ca.IN.020.32.2.1
TGCCAGCCCTGTGCGCGTAGCTCGCGGGCTCGTTCGATGGCAACGTCGCCTTCGGCCTCGTCTCCGGTCGAGGCGAAGGTGGGGATGCGGTCGCGCTGCTTGCCGCCTAGCAGCTCGTAGACCGGCACTCCCAGCGCCTTGCCCTTGATATCGTGAAGGGCGATGTCGATGGCGGAAATCGCCGCCTGCAGAACTCGTCCGCCTTCGAAGTACTGGCTGCGATAAACCTCCTGCCAGATCCGGCCCATCTGCATCGGGTCGCGGCCGATGAGAAACTCGCGATAGTGCTCAACCGCGCCGGACACCGCTTTCTCGCGACCACTCAAGCCGCTCTCACCCCAGCCGAAGATGCCTTGGTCGGTCTCGACCTTGACGAGCATCTGGTTGCGCGTTCCTACCCACACTGGATAGGGCTTGATCGCGGTGATCTTAAGCTTCGTAGTCATCCACGCCACGTTCCAAACGCATCCACCCTGTCTCAGTTGGCCTTGAGGGCCATTTCGGTTTGGCCGTCGAACAGATGCATCCGCTCCTGGTCGAACTCGAGCCAGATCTGTTCATCGGGCGCGACGGCAATGTTCGGCGGCACGCTGACGTTGACGATGGCGCCGGACAGGAACGCCTGCACGAAGGTGACGTCTCCGGTCGGCTCCACCGTGTAGGCCTTGGCCGGAATGGCACCGGGGACCGCGCTCTTGCGCAGCTTGATCGTCGAGTGACGCGCGCCGAGCACGACTTTCTTGGTCGTTGCCCTTGCGACCTTCTGGGCGTTGCGCGGCGAGAGCTCAAAGCTCCAGCCCTCCGCGCCGGTCAACACAGAGTTGCCGTTTGCCGTCGATGCCTCCAGCGGAATAAGGCTCATCGCCGGGCTGCCGATAAAGCTGGCGACGAACATGTTGACGGGATGGGCAAAGACCCGCGCCGGTGAATCGTATTGCTGCAGGTAGCCGCCGTTCATCACCGCCATCTTGTCGGCCATGGTTACGGCTTCGAGCTGGTCGTGCGTCACATAGATGATTGTCGCCTTGAGGTCTTGGTGGAAGCGCTTGATCTCCGACCGCATCTGCACGCGCAGTTTGGCGTCGAGGTTAGAGAGCGGCTCGTCCATGAGGAACACGGCGGGGTCGCGGACAAGCGCACGGCCCAGGGCCACCCGCTGCTGCTGCCCGCCCGAAAGTTCGCGTGGCTTGCGCTCGAGCAGGTGCGTCATGTCGAGCACTCGCGCCGCTTCCTTGACTTTCTTGTCGATCTCGTCCCTGGGCAGTTTGCGCATCTGCAGCGGGAACGCCAGGTTCTTGTAAACCGATTTCTGCGGATAGAGCGCGTAGTTCTGGAACACCATTGCGATGTCCCGGTCCTTGGGGTCGAGGTCATTGACCACCCGGTCCCCGATGACGATGTCGCCCGATGTGATCGGGATCAGCCCCGCGACGAGATTGAGCGTGGTTGTCTTGCCGCAGCCTGAAGGGCCGACGAGCGCAACGAACTCGCCGTCATTGACCGTCAGCGAGACGTCGTTGACAGCTTTGAAGCTGCCATAAGTCTTGACGAGATCTTTGAGGACCACGTGGGCCATCGGCAACTCCCTAGTGCTTGACCGCGCCTTCTGTAAGGGCGCGTACGAAGTATCGTTGCAGGACGAGGAACAGCACCACGACGGGCACGCTCATCATAAAGCTGGCCGCCATCAGGCCCGGAAAGTCCGTCGTATTCTCTGAGAAGAAGCGCTGGATGCCGACCGGCAGTGTCAACTGGTCGTTCTTGGTGAGGAATGTGTAGGCGTAGATGTACTCGTTCCACGCGCCGATGAACGAATAGATCGCGGTGGCGATGATCCCCGGCGTCGAGAGCGGCATCACAATCAAGATGAAGGCCTGGAACCGCGTTGCCCCATCGATGCGCGCCGCCTGCTCGAGCTGCACCGGAATGTTGTCGTAAAAGCCCTTGAGCAACCAGATCGCCAGCGGCAGGCCGAAGGTGAGATAGGTGAGAATCAGCGAGCCATGCGTGTTCATCAACCCGAGCAGGCGCATCAGGATGAACAGCGGCACGAGAAAGATCACAGCCGGGAACATGTTGCGCAGCAGCACGGCGAAGAACAGGAAGTTCCGGCCGGGGAAACTGAAGCGCGAAAACGCGTAGGCCGCAGGGACGGCGACGATCACCGAGAGGATTGTCGTGACGGTCGACACGAAAAGGCTGTTCCAGAAGAAGCGGAGGAAGTCCTGGCCGACGCTGTTCTGGGGATCGAGCAGCTTCTCGTAGCTGGCGAGGGTAGGTTCGTCCGGCCACCATTGCGGCGGGAATTGCATCGCCGCGAACCCGGACTTGATCGAGGTGATCAGCATCCAGATCATCGGCACCGCGGTGTAAAGCAGCATGAACACGAGGAAGATGCGCCCGGCCCACCGCCATGCGTCGACGCGCATGCGGCGACGGCTCAGGCCTCGAGGGGCTGTCTTGGCAGTCGTGCTCATGCGCTCCCCTCTTTCCGCTCATTGCCGCTTAGCGCACGGACGTAGAAGTAGCCGAGCGTCATCAGGATGAGGAACAGGAGCACCGAATAGGCAGATGCCACGCCCCAGCGCTGTCGCCCGAAGGCAAGCTCATAAATGTGGGTGATCCAGATATGCGATGCGTTGGAGGGCCCGCCGCCGGTCATGATCCAGGGGATGATGAAGGAATTGAAATTGGCCACCGCGAGCAGCAGGATCGTCACCGTCGAGACGTTGCGCAAGTGCGGGAACGTGACGTGCCAGAAGCGCTGCCAGGCGCTGGCGCCGTCGACCTGCGCGGCGCGCAGCAACTGCTCGGGCACGGTCTGCAGGCCGGCCATCATCATGATCATGGCAAACGGAAACTCGCGCCAGATATTGACGACGATCAGGGAAGGCAGCACCGTGCTGACGCTGTCGATAAAATTCGGCGGTCGGTCGGCCAATCCGAGGCCGACCAGCACCGCACCGATGATCCCGAAGTCCGAATGATAGATCCACTTCCAAATATAGGAGGCGGCGACCGCGCTGATGACCCAGGGAATGATCAGGATTGCGCGCAGGACACCGCGGCCGATAAAGGCGCGGTGGAGCGCCAGCGCGGTGGCAAACCCCAGGACAAAGGAGATCAAAGTGGATCCCAGTGTCCAGATCAGAGTGTTCCAGGTGACTTTCCAGAACACCTCACTGGTGAGGATGGCCGTGTAGTTGTCGAAACCTATGAAGGTCTTGTCGCGAAGTTGTAGGCCAGGCGGCGTCTTAAAGAACGACAGCTCGATCGTGTAGTAGATCGGATAGGCGATGACGATGAGCATCACGGCGATCGCAGGGAGCACGTACGCGTAGTCAGCGCGATGATCCCATATTTTCCGTAGCACGCCGGACCTACCGGATTGCAATCTTCGGCGAGCCTCGGCCTTGCCGGTCACGATCGTCACTGTGGCGCGCCCTTATTTCTTCTGAACGAACCGGCTGCACTATCGGTGCAGCCGGTCAGGCCTGGACTAGAGTCCGCCCATCAGGTCTCTTACCTTCTTGGCCGCGTCGTCCGCTGCCTGGTCGACGGTCATCGCACCGGTCAGGGCATTCTGCAGCATGTCCGGGACGATGATGTTCATGATCTCGGGGGCCTGCGGCAGCGCTGGGAACGGGATGCCATATGGTAGCATCGAGGTCGTCACATCGAGGAACTTGATGTTGTCTAGGCGTTCCTTCATCCATTTGGTCTTGAAGCCGTTAAGGTTGCCCGGGTTCGAGCCGGCGTAGGCCATCTTCAGCGACCATTCAGGGCTTGTCCACATGCAGATGATAGCCTTTGCAGCTGGCTCGTCGACCTTACCGCCCTCGACATATTCAGGCTTCAGAATGTGAATGTTCGAGCCGCCGAACACGACTGCGCGCTTGCCGTCGGGGCCAGTGGGAATCAGGCCATAACGCATGTTGTCGATGACGGTCTGCGCCTTATCCTTGTCGGCGCCCGTCGCCTTCTTCTGCAGGTCGAGCATGACGTCGTAGTCGGAAGGATGCGAGATCATCATGCCGAGCTGGCCGGCGAGGAACAGGGGCTGGTTATCGGCCTGCTGGTTGGTGAGTGCCGAAACCGGAACCGACTTGTCGCGAACATACATGTCGTACGAGGCTTGCAGCGCGGCCTTGCTCTGCGGGCTATCGAGCTTGACCTGCTCATAGGTCGGGTTCGGGGTGGCTTCGTCGAAGACGCCGCCGCCATAGGCCCACAGCTGCGGCATGAAACGGTACGGCGTATTGCCGGCATTCTTGCGAGCCACGAGGCCGTAACCGGCAATGCCGAGCTTGTCGTGGATCTGCTTGGAATACTTGACGACGTCGTCCCAGGTTGCCGGAGCCTTGTCCGGATCGAGGCCCGCACGCTTGAAGATGTCGGCGTTCCAGATGAACGCCATCGTCTCGTTGTTGGTTGGAATGCCGTAGGTCACCCCCTCCCAGGTCACGGCCTTCATCGCGCCGGGCCAGAAGTCCTCGGTGGAATACCCCACATCCTCGGGTTTGAGCGGCTCCAGATAGCCTTTTGAGGCGAACTCGGTACCACCCAGGATTTGCAGGCGGACCGCCATCGGCGCGGCATTGCCCAGGAGCGCCGTGCGGAACTTGTCAAGAAGGTCGTTATAGGTGAGGGCCTGTTCCTCGAGCTGGATGTTCGGATAGGTCTTGCGGAAGGTCTCAAAGAAATCCTTGTAGTACTGGCGCAAAAGGTCGGGGTCGCCCTCGAACACGCCCTGATACCAGAAAGTCAGTCGCCCCTTGTAGTCGAGGGGGGTGACCTTGGCGCAATCGGCCGCCGTGTCAAAATCCTGTGTGCCTGCAATGGAGCGCACATATTCCGGCGACCACTTGCTGAGGTCGACCGGCGGCGCTCCCAGCGCCGAAGTGGACATCAGCGATGCCATCAAAGCAGTGGCGACAGTGCCGCGCAGGACCGCACTGCCGAGCGTAATCCTCGTCATAGGTATCCTCCCTGTTTCTCCATGCCGCCCTGCGCCGAGGCAAAGCGGTCTAGCTCGTTCGACCGCGGGACGCCTTTCTGTTCTATGTATCCCTTCGATCATTTTGTACGTTTTCAGATCGTGGATTGCCTGTCAACGCGCTGAATCGTACATTGTTTGTGAAAACCGTGTGTGATATCGGCAGGGGTATGTATTGATTAGGGGAGCCGGCCTTGGCCGAAATAGGTGATTTTAAAGCCAAGCCACCGGTGGAGACTGACCCCATGGGGGCCTCCAGCGAAGGCGCCTCGCTTTATGAACTGATCAGGGAAGACATCATTGAGGGACGGCTCGCCGCCAACGAACGGCTTGTGGTCACCGATCTCGCCCGGCGTCACGGCACCTCGACCAACCCCGTGCGCGAGGCCCTGCAACTCTTGCGCGGGGAGGGTTTTGTCACCTTTCTCCCCAACCGCGGCGCGCGCGTCCGACCCATAGATCAGGATTTTGTCCGGGATATCTATGAAATCGGTGTTTTGATTGAGCCGGCCCTGACGCGATGGTTTGTGAATATGGCCACCGGCGAGGACATCGCCGAACTCGAACGTCTCCAAGGCCTGATTGAAGAGAACAACTTCGCCGACACCTTCAGGCACAGTGAGCTTGATACCGCTTTCCACACCGTGATGTACCAGCGGCACTATAACCGCCATGCCGCCGAACTTTGGTGGAAGCATCGCGAAGTGCTGCGAGCCGTGAGCCGGCGTTTCAATTTCACGCTCGCGCGGCGTGCCGCGATCATTCGCGAGCACCGCGAACTCATCGCGCACGTAAAAGCGGGAGAAGCCGACAAGGCGGCCGAACTCGTTTCCCGCCATGTCGAGGGTTCCGGCCGGCATATTCTCGAACAGATGCGTGCGCGCAACGCCGCTCGGGCCGGATAGGAACGAAGGTCCAGTCTCGAACATCGTTAGCCTGACCATTTCAGATAAAGGAATTGAGATGAAAATCACGAGCATTCGGCCATGGCTGATCAAGTCCGATGCTTCTTATTGGGGAGAGTTCCTGTTCGTCGAAGTGACGACCAACGAGGGGGTGAGTGGCTGGGGAGAGATCACCACCACTACAAAGCTCGCCAACCGCGCTCTCTGCACGATCCTGCGGCAGATCGGTGTCACCGTGACAGGCGAGGATCCAGCGCGTATCGAGCACCTCTGGCACAAGATTTTTCGCAGCTTCACCTACATGGGCAGCCGCGGCGCCGCCGTCGAATGCGTGAGCGCCATCGATATAGCCCTCTGGGATATCCGGGGCAAAGTCCTCGGTAAGCCGATTTACGAGCTGCTGGGCGGACCAGTACGCGATGAAATCGCGCTCTACACCCATCCCAACCAGGCCAAATTCATCAGCAAGGAGGCTGTGGTCCGCGAAATTCTAGACATCGTCGAGTCCGGACACACCGCGCTCAAGTTCGATCCGTACCCCCAGCAGGGCCGCAGCGCCGATGGCCTGCCCCGCGAACAGCGGGACGGCTACCTCGATGGCAGCATGACCCGCAAGGACGAGCGCGAAGCCGCCGAACTCACGGCTCTGATCCGCGAAACGGCGGGGCCCGATGTAGACATTCTCATCGATGCGCATGGCCGCTTCGACGTTCCCACCGCCATTCGCCTCTGTCGGAGCCTCGAGGAAGCCGGCCAGATCGATTGGTTTGAGGAGCCCTGCCCGCCCGAGAGCCTCAACGCCCTCAAGCAGGTGCGGGAAAAGGTCAGTGCCGCCATCTCGTGGGGCGAGCGCGGCCACACGAAGTGGGATTTCGTGCCGGTACTCGAGAACAGGCTCGCTGACTACATCATGCCGGACGTCACCTGGACTGGCGGCATTACCGAACTCAAGAAGATTTCTGCCCTATGCGAAGCCTACTACGTCCCGGTCTCGCCACATGACGCCGCGGGACCGATCAACGTGGTTGCGGGAGCGCAGGTGATGATGACCGTTCCTAACTTCTACAAGCTCGAAACGTCGGAGTGGAACCTGGGCAAATACGATCACCTCATCGACAGACCACTCGACAATTCGAACGGCAGCCTCAAGCTGACGTCGAAGCCTGGTCTCGGTATTGAGATGGACCGTGACTACCTGCAGGCCCACGAGATTGAGCTGGGCTAGCAACGCCCTATGCCGGCCCGGCGTGCGGGCGACAAGCCCCATCCACCAGAACGAGGATAAGTCATGGCAAAGACGGGTGGCGCCGACGAGGCGCTCAATCGGGTGAACGCGAACTCTAAGCCATCCCAGCTTCGCATCACCGACATGCGAGTAGCCGAAATCATCGGCGCGCCGTTCACCTCAACCCTGCTCAAGATTTACACCAACCAGGGCATCGTCGGACTTGGCGAGGTGCGCGACGGCGCCAGCGCCACCTACGCGCTGATGCTGAAGAGCCGGCTGCTTGGCGAGAACCCCTGCAACATCGACCGCCTGTTCCGCCGGATCAAACAGTTCGGCGGACACGGCCGGCAAGGCGGCGGCGTCTCGGCGATCGAAATCGCGTTGTGGGATCTCGCCGGCAAGGCCTATGGCGTGCCCATCTACCAGATGCTCGGCGGCAGGTTTCGGGACAAGGTGCGCCTCTATTGCGATACCGACGCTACCGTGCCGAGCGGCACCGAGACCGGCAAGCGCCTCAAGCAGCGCATGGCGCTCGGCTTCACGTTCCTCAAGATGGATCTGGGCCTGATGCAGATCGCGGATGTACCCGGTGCGGTCGTGTCTCCTGCCGGCTCACTTGAAGGGTACCGCGTCCAGCCCGGCCGCGGCCCGGTCAGGACTCTTGAAGAGCGGCGCGACCGCAACGCCGCCTACGATTTGCACAACGTCCCCCACCCGTTTACCGGCCTCCATTTTTCCGACAAGGGCCTCGACCTGCTTGAGCAGTACATTGCCGAGGTTCGCGACGTTATCGGCATGGATATTCCGCTCGCCATCGACCACGTTGGCCACATCTCGCTGCAGAACGGTATTCGCCTCGCCAGGCGGATTGAAAAATACGTGCCAGCCTGGCTCGAGGATGTGATCCCATGGCAGTACACCGAGCAGTATCGACAACTGCAGGACGCCACCACGGTGCCGATCTGCACCGGCGAGGACATCTACCTCAAGGAGGGCTTCGAACCTTTGCTCAAGAGCGGCGGCCTATCCGTTATCCACCCAGACCTGCTCACCAGCGGGGGCATTCTCGAGACCAAGAAGATCGGCGACATGGCGCAGGACCACGGCGTCGCTATGGCGATCCATATGGCAGAAAGTCCAATCGCCGCAATGGCTGCGGCACATGTCGCGACCGCGACCGAAAACTTCATGGCGCTCGAATACCACTCTGCCGATGTCGACTGGTGGGACGATATCGTCACCGGCGTTGCCAAGCCGCTCGTGAAAGACGGCTTTATCACTGTTTCCGACAAGCCGGGCCTGGGGATTGACGACGTCGTCGACGAGGTGATTTCGCAGCATCTGCAGCCGGGTGTCAGCGGCATCTGGCAGGCCACGGATCACTGGGACAACGAGTATTCCTGGGATCGCACCTGGAGCTGAGGCGAAAGAACCGAAGATGAAGATCACCGATCTCCGCTGTGCCGTCATCGGTAAACATCCCATCGTTCGTGTCGTCACCGACGAGGGCCTCTATGGCCTGGGCGAGGTCGAGTACACCAAGCCCTACCTCAAGCCCTGGGTCCTGCATTTTCGCGAGGCGCTGATCGGCGAGGACCCGACCGACGTCGAGCGCGTGATGCTGAAGATCCGCCAACGCGGCTCTTTCAAGCCATATGGCGCGGCAGTAAGCGCTATCGAGCATGCGCTGTGGGACATTGCCGGCAAGGCCGCAGGCGTGCCGGCCTACAAACTGCTCGGCGGCAAGGTGCGCGACAAGGTGCGCGTCTACAACGGCTCGATCCGCCAGAAACGCACGGGCGACCGGCCGGAGGATTACGCCGCTGACGTCAAATGGATGATGGAGCAGCCGCAGAACTTCTTCATGATCAAGCAAGGAATCTCGTTCCACTCAAACATGAAGGACACCATCGAGGGCTTCCATTACGGCGTGACGCAGAAGAAGGCCGGCTATCACGGTGCCATGGATCAAGGCGTGATCAGCGAGCGCGGTTTCAATCACATGCTCGACTGCGTGATCGCGATGAAGGAAGTGCTGGGCGACAAGGTCAGCCTGGCGCTCGACTGCGGCCCCGGCTGGATGCTGCCCGATGCGATTAAGTTTGCTCGCGCGGTCGAGAAGTACAATTTGATGTGGCTCGAGGATATGCTGACTGGCGACTATGTGCCGTGGGTCAATCCGCAGGCCTATCGGGAGCTGACCACCTCCACCTCGACGCCAATCCATACCGGCGAGCAGATCTACCTGCGCCATAATTTCAAGGAGCTGATCGAAACGCAGGCGGTCCGTATCATCGGTCCGGACCCGGCCGATATCGGTGGCATCGCCGAGCTGAAATGGGTAGCCGAGCACGCCCATATGCACTCGATCCTGATGGCGCCGCACGGCACGGCGAACGGCCTGCTCGGTCTCGGCGCGTTGATCAATGTGTGCGCCACCTTGCCCGCCAACTACATCGCCTTCGAATACCCGAGCGCCTCCGACCCCTGGTGGGAGGACCTCGTAATCGGCCTGCCGTCGCAGGTCGTGAAGGACAGCATGGTGGACCTGCTGGAAGCGCCGGGGCTGGGCCTCGATATCGACGCCGAAGCAGCCAGGAGGTACCTCAGGGAAGAGGATGCGGGCTTCTTTGACTGAATCATCCTTCTTGCTCCACCCTGCACCACGCGGACCGCGTCACGCAAATTGGCATCCGGAATGACCGTTTCGGGCCCGGTAGCGGACTGACAGCTTCGGGTCTCGAATATTCAAGAGCGGACATTCAGGTTGGTGTTGGGCATCGTCGTGATCTGACCCGGAGCTGCCATTTGCCCCTCCTCAACGCGCCCTCTCTCACTGGCACCTGACGTTGATACGGGCATAACGGCAAGGACGACTTAGCCTCCTGTTTGCGGTATAATGCTGACCAAACTTCCACCGCCTAGGGAGAAGGGCGTGGATATCGCGGCATGGCTGGCAAGCCTCGGACTGGGGGAATACGCCCCGGCCTTCCGCGACAATGACATCGATTTCGAGTTGCTGCCTAAGCTCACCACCGAGGACTTGACGGCCCTGGGCATCAGGTCCGTGGGGCATCGGCGCAAGCTGCTCAGCGCCATTTCGGCGCTCGCGGAGAATTCCTCCGCTCAGCCAGGGTCGACCCTGTCCACTCGTGAGGAGTTTGCGCAAGACGCCACCGACGACGACGTTGCAGCGCCACGAGCAGAGCGGCGGCAACTCACCGTCATGTTCGTTGACCTCGTCGGCTCGACCGCGCTGTCGCAGCGACTCGATCCTGAGGACATGCGCGAGGTGATCCTCAGCTACCAGCAGGCCGTGTCGCGCGAGATCGCGCGCTACGAGGGACGGGTCGCCAAGCTCATGGGCGACGGCGTGCTCGCCTATTTCGGCTGGCCGCGGGCGCATGAGGACGATGCCGAGCGCGCCGTGCGCGCGGGTCTCGCGGCCGCGACCGCGACCGGCCGACTGGGCGGCCCCGGCGGAGTGCCGCTCGCCGCGCGTGTCGGCATCGCCACCGGGCTGGTGATCGTCGGTGACCTGGTCGGCGAAGGCGCGGCGCAAGAGGAAGCCGTAGTCGGCGACACGCCCAATCTTGCAGCCCGGCTGCAAGCCGTCGCCGAGCCGGATTCTATAGTGGTCGCGGAGGCTACGCAAAGGTTGGTCGCCGGACTGTTCACAGCGACCGATCTTGGTGAACGGGAGCTCAAAGGCTTCACCGCTCCAGTGCGGTGCTGGCGCATCGTCGGCGAGACGGCGGCCGAGAGCCGCTTCGAAGCCCGGCACGCCGTGCTGACGCCTTTGGTCGGCCGGCACGAAGAGCTCGCCTTCCTAGCCGAACGGTGGCATCGCGCAACATCGGGACAAGGCCAGGTTCTCCTACTCACCGGCGAGGCTGGCATCGGCAAGTCTCGCCTGTTGGCCGCACTTGCCGCGCAGGTCGCCGCAGGGCCGCGTTCGGTACTGCGCTATTTCTGCTCGGCCCACTACACCAACAGCGCACTCCATCCGCTGATCTCGCATTTGGAAAGGGCGGCGGGCTTCGTGGGCGACGACAACGCCGACACGCGGTTCGACAAGCTCACGACGCTGCTTACCGGGATCGGCGCGGAGGCTGGCGAGGCCCTACCATTGCTGGCGACGCTGCTCTCGATCGATGCAAGTGGGCGTTATCGTCCGCCGAAGTTGCCGGCGCCGGCGCTCAGGGTGCGCACGCTCGCAGCCTTGACGCGGGTGGTCGAGGCGTCGGCGACGAACGCTCCAGTGCTCGTACTCGTCGAGGACGCCCATTGGATCGACCCCACGACGGCCGAATGGCTGGAAGCGCTCGTTGAGCGGCTCTCGGACCTGCCGGTCCTGCTGGTGGTCACGGCGCGGCCAGAATTCGAGCCGCGCTGGAGGGCGCTGTCGTGTGTCGACACGCTGCAACTGGGGCGGCTCGAACCATGCGATGGCACGGCGATCATGGAGCGAGTGGCGGGCGGCAAGAAGCTGCCGCGCGACATCGCGGACCGCATCCTTGCTAACACGGAGGGGGTGCCGCTGTTCGTCGAGGAGCTGACGAAGACCGTGCTCGATTCCGACCTATTGGTCGAGGCGGGCGATCGCTATTTGGCGATCGGGCCGCTGCCGGCGATCGCGATCCCGTCGACATTGCAGGACTCGCTGATGGCAAGACTCGACCGGCTGTCACCGGCGAAGGAGACGGCGCAGATCGCCGCCTGCATCGGCCGCGTTTTCCGGCACCGGCTGCTCGCCGCAGTGAGTGGCGCCGGCCGAGGCCGGCTCGACGATGCGCTCAGCCAGTTGGAACAGGCGGAGCTGCTGTTCCGCAGCGGCGCGGCGCCGGAGGCGACCTACACATTCAAGCACGCGCTGGTCTGCGACACGGCTTACCAGAGCCTGTTGAGAAGCCGGCGCCAGCAGATCCACGCGAAGATTGCCTCCGCGCTGGAAGCTGAGTTTGCCGACGTCGCCGAGACCGAACCTGAGACCGTGGCGCAGCACTATACGATCGCCGGACTGGTGGCTGAGGCCGCGTCGTGGTGGCTGAAAGCCGGGCAGCGGGCGATGACAAAGTCTGCCAACCGCGAAGCCGCGGCGCACTTCGGCAAAGGACTCGAGCTCGTTGTGACTTTGCCCGCTTCCGAGGCCCGTCTCAGACAGGAGCTGTCACTCTGGACGGCAATGGGCTCGGCGCTCATCTCCGCCAGGGGTTGGGGCGATCCCGAGGTCCTGCACTCTTTCTCGAAGGCACGGGAACTTGCCGAAAGGCTTGGCGATAAGACACAGCTGTTCGCCGCGGTCCGGGGCGAGAGCGCCTGCCGCACCATTTCGGGTCACCTGCGCGCCGCAAATGCGCTCGCCAACCAGTGCCTCACGCTCGGCATGGAACTCGCGCATGCTTCAGGCGATTCCGGCTACATGCTGGAAGCGCACCACCAGCTCTGGGGTGTCAACTTTTATCTCGGCAACTACAAGACCAGCGGGGTGCACGCCAGCCAGGGTATGGCCATCTACGACTACGAGAAGCATCGCCACCTAGCCTGGGGCTATACCGGGCATGATCCAGGCGTTTGCTGCCGGTCGTTCTCCGCACAGATGCTCTGCATTTGCGGCAAGCCGGATAAGGGGGTTCAGCAGTCAAGAGAAGCAGTCGCCCTCGCCGAGCGCGATTCGCACCCTGTTAGCCTGGCCCAGGCGCAGATGGCGCTCAGCGTCGTCCATCTCATGCGACGGGAGCCGCATGACGGGCGACTCTGGGCCGAAAAGGCGATCGCCGTATGCACCGAGTTCGCCATGCCCCTGCTGCTTGGGCAGGCTCGCGTGTTCTTCGGCTGGGCGCTCGGTGGTTTGGGGCAGTTGGACGAAGGCATTCGCCAGATGCGCGACGGGATCGCGGCGATCGCCGCGACCGGCGCCGACATGGGGA
>NZ_RZSX01000007.1:13069-21601 GCF_004023105.1 Mesorhizobium sp. M5C.F.Ca.IN.020.32.2.1
GCGAAGGGCTTGCGCTGCTGGAGCAAGCGTTCGACACGCTCATCAAGTCTGGCTCCAGCTACCAGCTGCCCGAACTGTTGAGCGCCAAAGGAGAGCTCCTATCGCGCCTGGACCAAGGCGACGATGCTATCGAAGGCTCGTTCCGGCAGTCGCTGGCCGCCGCCCGCGAACAAGGTGCGAGACTGGCCGAACTGAGGGCTGCGCTTCGGCTTGCCCGACTTTGGTCCGATCGCGGACGCGAGAGCGAGGCGCGAGACCTGCTCGCACCCGCATATGCGGCGTTCAACGAGGGTTTCGGCACTTCCGATCTGGTTGAGGCAAAGAGCCTGCTGCAGAAGTTTTCACATCATCCGGCGGCGCAGCCATAGGCAGCAACAACCAGGGAGGACAACCATGCTCAAACAAACGTGCTATGGTCTGCTGGCCGGCGTAGTGCAACGCTGGCCGGCACACCGGCTTCTGCCGCCGAGCTCACGATCTTCTGGGCAGAATGGGATCCTGCCAATTATCTGCAAGAACTCGTTACCGAATATGAGAGGCAGACGGGCGTCAAGGTAACAGTCGAAACAACGGCTTGGCCGGGCTTTCAGACCAAAGCCTTCGCCGAATTCAATGCCAGGGGCGATGCGTATGATATGGTCGTAGGCGACTCGCAGTGGCTCGGCGCCGGCTCGACTGGCGGCCACTATGTCGACCTCACCGACTTCTTCGCGAAGCACGATATCGCCGAGTTAATGGCTCCGGCCACGGTGAAGTTTTACTCCGAGTATCCTGGCGACAGCGGCAGATACTGGGCGGTCCCGCTCGAGGGCGACGCTATCGGTTGGGCCTATCGCAAAGACTGGTTCGAGGATCCGAAGGAAATGGCCGACTTCCGAGCGAAGTACGGCTACGATCTCGCCGTGCCGAACACGTTCAAAGAGATGCGCGACATCGCTGAGTTCTTCTACCGGCCTGACCAGAAGAGATATGGCATCGCGATTTACACCGACAACTCATACGATGGGTTGGTCGGGGGCTTCGAAAGCGTGCTTTTCTCGTATGGCGGCGAGCTTGGCGACTATGCAACCTACGAGGTCGACGGTTTTATCAATTCCGACAGGGCCGTGGCCGCGCTCGAATTCTATCGGGAGCTGTACAAATTCACGCCTCCGGGCTGGGCCAACGCCAATTTCGGAGAGGAGAATCTGGCGATCACCGAAAGCCTGGCCGCGATGAGCATGAACTATTTCGCGTTCTTCCCATCGCTTACCAACGAGGCTAGCAATCGGAATGCCACCAACACCGGCTTCTTCGCCAACCCGGCCGGCCCGCAAGGCGATCAGTTCGCCCCCCTCGGGGGGCAGGGCATCTCGATCATCTCTTATTCGCAAAAGCAAGACGAAGCCCTCAAATTCCTCGAGTGGTTCATCAAGGACGAAACCCAGAAGAGGTGGGCGGAGCTCGGCGGCTACACCTGCAGTGCGGCTGTGCTGAAGTCGGATGCATTTCAGAACGCCACGCCGTACAACAGGGCCTTCTATGAGACCATGTTCAAGGTGAAGGACTTCTGGGCGGTCCCGGAGTACGCCGAATTACTGCAGCAGTTTAACCAGCGAGTCTATCCATACGTGACGGGCGACCAAGGCACGGCCAGGGAGACGCTTGATGCCCTCGCCGCGGACTGGAACGCGACTTTCAAGAAGTACGGGCGCCAGTAGTCGGTGTGGTTATGGATGGGACGCCTCGCGTTTCACACCGACCATCGTGGAGATGCCGAACGCCCGCTTTGCGAAGGATTGTGTTGAAAAACTCAGTCTTGAAGTAGCGTCGATCAACTGATTCACTCATTGCCAGCATCCGGAGAGTTTTGCGAATTCGCTACTGAACACCTTCCCGGCATTACCCCTATAAGGCCCGACGCATCGTTTCTGGTGTGGATGGATGCCCGCGCGCTCGATCTCAAAGTGGGCGGAATCCAGAAGTTCTTTGTCAATCGTGCCGGGGTTAATTTGTACGACGGCCGCGTATATGGGCCCGGTGGCGAAGGGTTCATTCGCCTCAACGTCGGTTGTCCGCGCTCGCTGTTACTTCAGGGGCTGGAACGCATGTCTGCGGCGCTGACAATAAGCTCTTGAACCGGGCAGCAGCCCGTGGGGATAGCAGGTTCTTGCTCGGGATCAGGTGCAACCCATTTTACCGCGTCTCATGCGCCACCGTAGCGTCCGCTTTTGGCGCCATGACCTCGACCAGCGGTCGCCCGCGATGTCAGCTTTCAGGAAACGGCGAAGCTGCTCTATACGACCGAGATTGGTCAATACTTCCGGTTCCTGAACGGGAACATTGCGCCAGCAGCTGCCTCACCCGAGAGCTATAAATAGTCGCGGACAAACGTGCCCGCGCTGTGAAGAGCGCGCCAACCCGCACTCAATCCTGCATTCCAAACCGGCCAGGCGTGAATCATATGCGGCCAAATTTCGAGACGTACCTTGACGTCAGCCGCGCCAGCGGCTGCCGCGAGCCGAGTTGCGTCCGACAACAGCGTCTCGGCCGAACCGACTTGTATCAGCATTGGGGGAAATCCGCTCAGATCGGCGAACAACGGCGAGATCCGGGGATCGCGCCGGCCAACGACATGGGAGGCATAGGCGGTCGCCAGTTCCTCCAAATATGCCCGGTGGATGATAGGGTCGATCGCGTCCTTACTTGTTAGTGTCGCGCCGGACATCGAAAGGTCCGTCCAGGGCGAAACCAGCCAAAGACATCGCGGCAACCGCTCCCCTGCCGCGCACAATATACTGACCAAGCATAGGGTGAGGTTGCCGCCCGCACTGTCTCCACCAACCACGATGCGATCCGGCGCGATCCCTTGCCGGCTCAGAAAGCGCCATGCGGTGAGTGCGTCTTCATGTTGCGCAGGGAAAGGATGTTCCGGTGCGCGTCGATAGTCGATCGCGAGGGTGCGCATTCCCATTGCTCGACCTGCCTCGGTCACCATTCGACGATGACTTTTGAGAGAGCCGGAGCAGTAGCCACCACCGTGGAAAAAGAGCAGAACCTTATCCCTGTCACTCTCAGGCGCTAGGGACCACTCGCCCTCAAGGCCATCGAAAACCACATCCTCGCATAGGATGTCGTCCGCAATCGGCCACACCGAACCAACCTCATCGAGCCGTGCCCGGCGTTCGTCCCAGCCCACCGGTCGTGGCTTTGACGTCAACAAGCTGCGGACGGCGTTGATCTCCGTCAGATCGAGGTGTTCATCCACATCGCTCATTTTGCATTCCTTACCCCATCAAGCATAGAAAACCGGCGGACAGCAGCGGCCATATGTCATCCATAAAGCGCAATGCCAGCGCTGGGAGTTTTTCGTTACAATTGCGGCATGGCGAATACACGGGACGACAGGTCGCCCATAAACCCGCTCGTCATCTTTTAGCACTGCCCCCCGCACATGGTCGAATATTGCCGCTTCGGGTTCGTTCCACCCCTTATCGGACCAAGATCATCCTCGCTACTGGCGCCTGCAGCGGGCTCGGGCGCAACACCGCACTCAGCATCGGACGCTGCGGCGGTGACGTGTTCTCACCTACCATAGCCGGAGCGAGGACGCTTGGGCCGTCGTCGCGGAGACAGGCAACGGGTTGCAGGGCGGGAGCGTCTGCTCCTTAGAGCGGACCTGCTGTCTCGGCCAGCGCATCTGCCTGGTGAACATCTGCCTCCGATGATGCATCGAGACCAACAGGCGCACGGATCAAGCCGACGAATTCTCATGAGCGGAACGGATAGCGCGCAAGCTTGCGTTGCATGGCGACGACCCGCGGAGCGTCAGTCCGTTATGCTTGTCGCAGTTCTTCCCGACGGCGGCAGGCCAGACGAGGCACACGGCGTCTTTCCGACTTAGCTCGGAAGAGTGCCAGATCGGCGGCATTGACAAAATCGCTGGAGTCTCGTTCTCGTTGGTCACCGTTGTTGCCCCCGACGCTGATGGTCACGCGATCCTGGCCGTGCTGTTCAAGTCCCGCACGCCCTGTACGAGCCGCTCTGCGGGGTCCCCGGCCCTCGCGGATCGTCGGCATCTCGGACGAACCGCTTGACGCCTCATAGCGGTGACGGAGCCTTAGGTGGCAGCTTCGCGGCGGGCCGAAACCAGCCCATACCGGGCACAGAGCTCGGTCACACTTCCGGGATCCATGTCGAGCTCGTACTTCCGGAGTAGCCCGGGCATCTTGGTTTGATCGGGCCACAGCGCCGCGAGCTCTCGGAAGTAGTTCTCGAATCCCGCAGGAGAGATCAGCTCGATGATCTCGCACGGCTCGTCACCAGCGTTCCAGAAGGTGTGCCACTGGTTGCGCGGCTTGAACACCCAGGTACCTGGTTCAGCGGTGACGACATCATCGCCAAGTAAAGCCGCGAGCCGGCCGGTGAGAACATAGGAATACTCGTCTTCCCGATGATGCCGATGAAGCGGCGCCGCCAGCGCATGAGGGGCAAGAGCGTGGTGAACCACTGAGAAGCGCTTGTCGCTCGCTGCGCCGTCAATTTTCCAGTGGATACCGAAACCGCCAATTGCGAAGGAGTCGCCCGCACTATGCGGGATAGTGATGGGGGCAGCCATGGCTCCCTCCTTGGCTGATGATCGGTGCACGTTTATGTTCACTCATCGATAAACTCGGATTCGGCTCTCGTCAAGATGGGTAATCACGTGCGTTCACCGAAAGTGCCACCTCGGCGCTACACCCTCAAGTCCCGGGCCGACAAACAGGCTGAAACCCATCGGGCACTCGCGCGCGCGGCATCCGAGTTGCACCATACCGTGGGGCCTTCGCGAACCACAATCAGCGCGATAGCCGAAAAGGCCGGGGTGCAGCGCCTCACGGTGTATCGCCACTTTCCCGACGAGGAGGCGATCTTCACCGCCTGCACCGCCTATTCGTTCGAGTTCGACCCCCCGCCGAGGCCAGATACATGGATCGGCATTGAGAACCCGCAGGAGCGTCATCGAACGGCACTCAAGCAACTCTACGGCTACTACCGCCGCAAGCGTCAACTCCTCGCCAACTTTTACCGCGACGCCGAGATGCCAGTAGTGGCTGCTGCGCTGGAGCGGAGGCGCACGATGCTCCAGCGAGCAGCGGAGATACTGCGTGCGGGCTGGAAGGTAAGTCCAGCCCGGCTTCGATTCTTCAGCGCAACGCTCGCACACACCCTCGAGTTCTCGACCTGGTTGTCGTTCGCCGAGGGACAAGGCCTGTCCGATGCTGAAGCCGTTGAGCTTGCCGTCAGTCTCGTGACATCATCAGCGCGCTGAACATTACAGTTGGTGCGCGTAGTCGGGCCGCACCTGTTCGCGTCGTGATGACGGCGTAGCCGCGCCCGCTTCTGGGCTCTTTTCCTGTCGTTCGACCACTCAGGGTCGAAAGGCCCCTACCCTCCTTGGAGACGGTGGCTGAATGGGAGACGGGACATCGGAGATGCAGGCGCGTCGGCCAGGACCTTTCCATAAGCCTCATTGCAAGATCGGCAAGGTTGCCCGCGATCCCCTGCTTTCGGTCAAAGCTTTTTGGGACATCGGAGTGCGAGACGCGACGGCAATCTGGATCGTCCATTATGTCGGTCGCGAGATCCGGGCGCTCGACTATTGCGAGGCGGTACGTCAGCCGCTGGCAGCGCATTTGGAGTGGCTTCGCACCAAGGGTTACGGCGGCGCCGAATGTTTCCTACCGCATGATGCTTCCCATGAAAACGCCGTCACCGCGATCCGATTCGAGGACCACATCCGCTCCGCCGGCTTTGACGTCACGACGGTGCCAAACCAGGGCAAAGGCGCGGCCCTGAAGCGTGTCGAGGCAGGCCGCCGGCTGTTCCCGGCCTTCTGGTTCAACGAAGCGACGTGTTCGCCGGGTTTGGACGCCTTGGGATGGTACGAGAAGTACGACGAGGCGCGCAACATTGGTCTCGGACCGGAGCATGACTGGTCGAGCCACGGCGCCGACGCATTCGGCCTGATCAGCGTGGCTTATGAGGAGCCGAGAAAGCAGCCAGTGTACGTGACGCCAGATCTGCGCTGGGTTGTGTGAGGCGCTCGTGCCGGTGGGCTAGAGCTTCAGCTTTGCCCTTAATGCGTCGATGCGCTTGGAAGCCTCTGCCTTGCTGAGGTTCTCTTCAAAGCTTTCCTCATCCTCCGCCTGCTCACATAGGGTTTTCAGGTACGATGCTTGCGACGGGGTCATCGGATCCTCGCCGCTCACCCATTCATCGGGATCTTTGTCGACATTGGCCGAGGCATCAGTTTTGGCGCGCGGGTCTTCCATGGCAATCTCCTATCGTGGCAGGAGGAATGCCTTTGATCTCTTTTTGTTCCTTGGCGGACTTGGCTTTTTGACCGTTGTGAGCACACTGCAAATGGTGGTTTGCATTTTGCACACGCTAGGAATTTGAACCATGTCGAGCGCGGTCGCCTACTGTCGGTCTCAACACAAAGGCAGGGTCGGTCTGGCCTCGGCATCGGGGCGCAACGCGCTGCGGTTGCCCGCTTCGCCGGAACCGAGGGATTGCAATCATCCTGGAGTTCACCGAGGTCGAGACAGGAAAGGGAGCAGACGCGCTCGATCGGCGCCCACAACTGACAGCCACCCTCGCCCAGGCCCGCCAGGCCAAATGCCCGGTCGTCGTGGCAAAGCTCGATCGCCTCTCCCGAGACGTCGCCTTCATTGCCGGCCTGATGGTGCAGCGGGTTCCGTTCATGTCGCCGGGCTCGGCGCCGATGCCGATCCCTTCATGCTGCACCTTACGCGGCAGTGGCCGAGAAGGAGCGCCGGCTGATCTCGGAGCGCACAAGAGGCGCCCTCGCTTCGCGCAAGGCGACAGGCATCGAACTCGGCAACCCGACCAACACCGCCGAAGCTGCGGCTAAGGGCCGAGATATCGATTGCTGAAGATGATCGATTTGCCCAGACGATGCTGCCAATCATCGCCTTGATTCAGCGCCGTTCGGACAGCACGCAATGGCCAATGGCAGGTGTCGAATTGCGAAACATCTTAGCGCGGTCAACGAACATCTTTTGAACGTTGGATTTGTTTTTATAGGCGGGAAGTTCACAAACGCTCCGCGGGGGGATGTCTTCGGAAAAGAAGACGGACCACGACCCGCGCTCGGCGGACGGGCCGGTGCAACTGCCTGTCGAGCATCCCTGCCCGGCAGGCCAAGCGGGGCTATCAGCCCGGCGAAGGACGACGCGGCCGGGATCGCCAGCCGGGCGGTCAGCGCCAGCGTCACCGGTTCCGCCGATCCGTCTCTCGTTAAGGGTGGGTGAGCTGATCTTCGTAGCGATCTGCTTTGTTTCTGTCGCGGGTTGCCTGGCCTACAGGCCGCTTTAGGATTGCTGCTTTAAGCTCTGATCGGCCGCGTTGCCCGACCGGCTCCTTGTGCGGGAGGGACTCTATGGCCCAGCAGGAGCAGTCGCAGCTGGAGGGCCGCGCCGCGGAACTCTACGAGCGCTACCGTTATTGCCGCAGGAACGACGAAGCAGTCGTCATGGACCAAAGCTATGCCTTGCTCAATCACGGCCAGTATGGCGCGGACTCGGGCGAAGAGTTTGACAGCGGAGCTCAGCGCAAGATGTCCGCCAAGCTCTCGGGCTTCTTCTCGCCAAGCGACAGATCGAGGCCCGACAGAAGGTCGATGAGATGACCTCGCATCAGGTCGGACGCGTCTTTCACGTCGTGCTTTTCCATGGCATCGACTAGGGCGTGATGGGCGTGGCTTTCGCAGGTGGTGTCGCGGCGGCGCCAGTAGAGCGCGATGATCAGGGATGAGCGCGAAAGAAGGTCCTTGACGAAGCCGGTTAGGATCGAATGGCCGGCGATTTCGGCGATGCCGACATGGAATTTTGCCGACAGCATGATGGCGTCGCTGTCGCGGCCGGCATGCAGGGCCTCGTGCTCTTTTTCGAGATGAAGCCGCAGTTGCGCGATCTCGGCCGGCTTTGCCACTTCGGCGGCAAGCGCCGCGACCTTGGGCTCGATCAGCGCCCGCGCTTCGAACACTTCGCGCGCTTCCTGCTTGGTCGGCTGGGCGACGAACGCGCCGCGGTTCGGCTCGAGCCGAGCCAAGCGGTCATGCGACAGCGCCTGCAGCGCCGCGCGTATCACCGCGCGGCTCACCGAATAAATCGAGGCGAGTTCGTCCTCGGGCAGCTTTGTGCCCGGTGCGAGGCGGTGGCTGACGATGGCGTCGCGCAGGCCGGCATAGACCGGAAACCAGCGCATCGTCGGCTTGTCGCCATCCCGTGTCTTTGGTCCAAGTAGGTCCATCGTCGCATTGTCCCGGCGGCCGGATCGCATAGGGGCGCGAACGCCGCGTTTCAGGCCGGACATCGAACATCCTGTGCGGGAATGTCAACAATTTTTGCACGCATCAGGATGCACGGCCGGAGGGCGAAAAGGGCGCAAAGATTCCGGCGAAGGATTTTTCGAGTGGAACCTGGTAGCCGCCGCGCTTCGAGGTCGACAGGCCAAGGCCGACGAGGCTCTCGCAGAGTTTTACCTGTC
>NZ_RZSX01000800.1:0-2880 GCF_004023105.1 Mesorhizobium sp. M5C.F.Ca.IN.020.32.2.1
GCTCTGCCGCGACGTCATGGTGACGATGCGCGATGGGGTAAGACTGGCGACCGACATCTACAGACCGGCAAGGGGAGGCGGCGCGCTGGACCGGCCAGCTCCCGTAATCATTGAGCGGACGCCTTATGGCAAGGCGATGGCGTCGCGCGCCGAGCTCGAGGTCGGTATGACCGAACCGATGGATCGCGCGACGGTCGCCGAGCATTTCGTGCGCCATGGTTACATCGTCGTTTATCAGGACTGCCGCGGCCGCTATGGCTCGGAAGGCGAGTTCGTCAAATATCGCTCCGAAGGTCCGGACGGCTACGACACGCTTGCATGGATCGCAGCCCAGCCCTGGTGCAACGGCCGGATCGGCACCATGGGCCTTTCCTATGCCGCACATACCCAAATGGCGGCGGCGTGCCTTGCGCCACCGGCTCTTGCTACTATGATCCTTGATTCCGGCGGGTTCTCTAACGCCTTCACCTGCGGCATCCGCCAAGGTGGCGCGTTCGAGCTGAAGCAGGCGACCTGGGCCTACCGGGAAGCCCGCGAGAGCGCCGTTGCCGCCGGCGACGAGTTGGGCCAAAAGGCGCTCGGAGCGGAAAACCTGCATCGCTGGTTCGGCAGAATGCCGTGGTCGGAGGGACGTTCGCCGCTCCGCTGGGCTCCGCAATACGAGGCCTATCTGCTCGAGCAGTGGCGGCACGAGACCTTCGACGATTTCTGGAAGCAGGTGGGCATTCATGCAGCGGGCTTTTACGATGCCATTCCCAACATTCCGATCGCGCTGATGTCGAGTTGGTTCGACGTCTATGTCCCGACGACGTTCGAGAATCTGGCTGGCCTTGCCAGCAATGGCAAACGGCCGCTCGCCTTGATCATGGGTCCGGGCTTGCACGGCGACCGCAATCTGTCCTTTGCCGGCGACGTCGATTTCGGACCGAACGCTCCGCTCGGCGGCAATGTGGCGGCGAGCTGGCTGGAGTTTCGTCGAAGCTGGTTCGATCGCTGGCTGAAGAGCGGGCCGGAGGGCGATCTCGACGAGGAGCCGATCCGCCTTTTTGTCATGGGCGGGGGAAAGGGCACGAAAAATGAAACGGGCCGTCTCGATCACGGCGGGCGCTGGATCAAAGCCAAGCGGTGGCCGCTGGCGGGCGTGACGGAGCAAAGCTATTATCTGCACCCCAACGGCAGGCTGTCGGAGGCCTTTCCTGCGGCCGACGCCGTCGCGCTGACCTATGATTTCGATCCCGCCGATCCCGTCCCGACCATCGGCGGGGCGCTGACCAGCGGTCAGCCGATCTTCGCCGGCGGCGGCTTCGACCAGAGAGAGGACGACAGGTTCTTCGGCTGCCGCAATTTTGGCTTGCCGCTTTCCGCCCGTCTCGATGTCCTCTCCTTCGAGACCGAGCCGCTTGCCGACGATTTGACCGTGCTCGGACGGGTGGCGGTGGAGCTCTGGGCGGCGACCGATGCAACCGACACCGATTTCACGGCGAAACTGATCGACGTCTATCCACCGAGCGCAGACTATCCGACGGGCTTTGCCCTGAACCTGACAGACGGGATTTTCCGCTGCCGTTTCCGGCATTCATTCGAAAGAGCCGAGCTCGTGAAGCCTGGGGAGATCATGCGGCTTCGCATCGAGTTATTTGCGACCGCCAATCTGTTCCGTGCCGGCCATCGGCTGCGGCTGGACATCTCTTCGAGCAATTTTCCGAAGTTCGACGTCAATCCGAATACCGGTGCGCCGGCTGGCCTCGGCCGTAGCCGGCAAGTGGCGCGCAACACGGTTTTTCTCGATGGGACGCGGCCATCGCGGCTGATCGTGGAAAAATTATGAGCAAATCGGGCGGCTCTAAGCCCTGCACAATGAGCTCGCGCAAGGATAGGCTGCTGTGGGGGTATGGACCTCAGTCGTATCTGGCCAGAAAGCGTCCGACGGCGGCGAGGCAGTCGTCCTTCTCCTCGACATGCGGCATATGGCTGGAATTGGGGAAGACCATGCCTTCGACGTCGGGAATATGATCGAGAAAAGGCTGGACGCAGGCCTCGGTCGCTTCGTCGTAAAATCCGCGGAACGCCAGGGTCGGCGCCTCGATCAGATGCAGGCGCTCGACGATGCTCCAGTTCCGCATGGTGCCGATGACGTGGAATTCATTGGGTCCGTTCATGGTGTGATAAACCGTCGGATCCGCGTCGATTGCGGCGAATGTCCGGGCGACCTCCGGCGGCGTCGGAAGGACACGGCAGACGTGGCGTTCGTAGAACGCCTTGGTTGCCGCAACATAATCCGGGTGATCGGTGGTCCCGGCTGCCTCGTGCCGGTCAAGCGCATTTTGCAGGTCGGCCGGCAGCCCGGCGCGCAATTGCAGCGCGCCTTCCACCCATAGCGCCATCGAGGCCAGCGAATTGGCCAGGATCAATGCCTTGAGCCCTGCAGGACGTCGCACGGCATGTTCGGCCGAAAGTATGCCGCCCCAGGACTGGCCGAGCAGGGCGTAACGCTCGGCAATGCCAATGTGAGCGAGCAGCGCATCGAGTTCGCCCAAAAAGAAATCGACGGTCCAGAAGTCGCCGCCCTTGTCGGGCAGATGGGTCGATTTGCCGTTGCCGATCTGATCGTAGTGGATGACGGCCCGCCCGGTATCGGCAAGCTCCTTGAACGAATCGACATAGTCGTGGGTGCAACCCGGCCCGCCGTGAGCAATGACCAGCGGCAGCTTGCCCGAGTTGAGATCTCCGATTACGCGATACCAGGTGCGGTAGCCCCTGTAGTCGCTAAATCCTTCGGTGGTCGCATGTGCCGTCACAGTTCCAAGCTCCGCGTCATGGCGCGGCAGGAACCGAATGACGGACCCTCCCAAGCCTTGTTTGCGGCCGACGGTACTAAGC
>NZ_RZSX01000801.1:0-2864 GCF_004023105.1 Mesorhizobium sp. M5C.F.Ca.IN.020.32.2.1
GCCATGCGGTCAATCCGGCGGCGATCTTCAACCAGATCGATCGCATGGGCGTCGGCGCCATCCCGGTGGTCGTGCTGATGTCGGCCATCGTTGGCGCGATCGTCGCCCAGCAAGGCGCCTACCAGCTCAGCTATTTCGGCGCCGATATCTTCGTCGTCGATCTGGTCGGCGTGCTGATCCTGCGCGAACTCGGCGTGCTGATGACCGCGATCATGATCGCCGGCCGTTCGGGCAGCGCCATTACGGCTGAAATCGGCTCGATGAAAATGCGCGAGGAGGTCGACGCGCTGAAGGTCATCGGGCTCAATCCAATCGGCGTGCTGGTGTTTCCGCGGCTGGTCGCGCTGGTGATCGCACTGCCTTGCCTGACGATCATCGCCAATTTCGCCGCACTCGGCGGCGGCATCCTAGCCGCATGGCTCTACTCCGACATCGCACCGGCGGCGTTCATCGACCGGCTGCGTGTCGCCATCGATCTCAGCACCATCTTTGCCGGGCTGATCAAGGCGCCGTTCATGGCCATGATCATCGGCACGATTGCCTCGGTCGAAGGCATGAAGGTTGGCGGCAGCGCCGAATCGCTGGGACAACACGTCACCGCTTCGGTGGTGAAGTCGATCTTCGTGGTCATCATCCTCGATGGGCTTTTCGCCATGTTCTACGCGGCGATCGAGTTCTGACATGGCGACGCAGGGCAGCACAAAGGCGACTGGGGTTGCGGAAGGGGCCGACGAAGACGAGATCGTGCTTTCCGCGCACGACATCACCGTGTCCTTCGGCGACAAGGTCATTCTCGACAGATTGTCGCTCGATATCAGGCGCGGCGAGATCCTCGGCTTTGTCGGCGCCTCCGGTGCCGGCAAGTCGGTTCTCCTGCGCACCATCCTCGGCCTGGTCCACAAGCAGTCGGGAACGATCAAGCTGTTCGGCGTCGATGTCGAAAAGGCGAGCGAGAGGGAGCGTCTTCGCATCGACATGCGCCTTGGCGTCCTCTTCCAGCACGGCGCGCTGTTTTCGGCGCTCACGGTTCTCGAAAACGTGCAGGTGCCGATGCGCGAATATCTCGACCTGCCCAGAAAGCTGATGGACGAGCTGGCGATGCTCAAGGTCGAACTGGTCGGGTTGCCGCCGGATGCGGCGCAGAAATTTCCGTCCGAGCTTTCCGGCGGCATGATCAAGCGCGCGGCGCTGGCGCGCGCACTGGCGCTCGACCCCGACATCGTGTTCCTGGACGAGCCGACCTCCGGCCTCGATCCGATCAGTGCGGCTGAGTTCGACGAACTGGTCGTCAAGCTGCGCGATACCATGGATCTGACCGTGTACATGGTCACGCACGATCTCGACACGCTGTTCACAGCTTGTGATCGGGTGGCCGTGCTCGGCAAGAAGAAAGTGCTGGTCGAAGGCACGATCGACGACATGCTCAGAAGCGAGGAACCCTGGGTGAAATCCTATTTTCGCGGAAAACGTGCGCGGCAACTTGATCTTGCGGCCCGCGCGTAGCCATAAGTGGATAAATGGAAACCAGAGCCAACTACGTCATTGTCGGCATTTTCACGCTAGCCGCGATCCTGGCAGCGTTCGCGTTCGTCTATTGGACGGCCGCGATCGGCGACAGAGGTGAGACGGCGATGCTGCGGGTGCGCATTCCGGGATCGGCTTCCGGCCTCGGCCGCGGCAGCTTCGTGCTGTTCAACGGCGTCAGGGTTGGGGATGTCAGGCGCGTCTATATCGACGTCGACAATCCGACCGCCGCCATAGCCGACGCCGAAATAGACCGCATGACGCCGATCACCAAATCGACGCAGGCCGACATCGGCCTCGCCGGCCTCACCGGTCAGGCCAATATCGAACTCAAGGGCGCCGATCCCAAGGAGCCCAACCTCCTCGATCTGGCGGAAAAGGAAGGCCGTGTCGCCGAGATTGTCGCCAATCCGTCGGCGGTCACCAATCTCTTGCAGACGGCGCAGAACATCTTCACCCGCGCCGATACGGTTCTCACCCAGCTCGAAGGCTTCACCAGAGACGTTCGCGGGCCGCTGACGCAGACCGTCAACAATGTGCAGACCTTCTCCGACGCGCTGGCCAAGAACTCCGACGGCATCGACAAATTCCTCGCCAGCGTAAGTTCGCTTTCGGACGAGTTGAGGGGTGTCTCGGGCAAGCTCGACGGCACGCTGAAGGCGGCGGAAGGACTGCTCAACGCCGTCGACAAGGACCAAATCAAGAGCATCGTCGCCAACGTCGACACGGTGACCACGAACCTAAAGGAAACCAGCAAACAGTTCGACAGGGTCGTCAGGAATGTCGACACGGCCGTAGGGTCGATCAACGATTTCGCTCAAAGGACGCAAGGCACGCTGGCCAAAGTCGACGGCGTTCTCGACGGCATCGACCCGGCACAGGTTCGCACCGCGCTGGCCAACATCCAGAAGGCCAGCGAAAACGCCAACGAGGCTGCCGCCGACATCGCCAAGGTGACCAGCAAATTCGCCAACCGGGCCGACGATATCGACCAGACCATCAAGGACGCGCAGCAGCTCGCGGAGCGTCTCAACGACGCTTCGGTGCGCGTCGACGGCATCCTCGCCAAGGTCGATACATTGCTCGGCTCAGGTCAGGCCGACGGCATGATGGCCGATGCCAGGAATACGCTGAGATCGTTCAAGCAGGTCGCCGACACCCTGAACGCCCGCCTCGGCACCATCACCGACAATCTGGCCCGATTCTCCGGTCAGGGCCTGCAGAACGTCGAAGCGCTGGTCCAGGACAGCCGCCGTTCGATCAGCCGCATCGAAGAGGCGGTGACGGATCTCAGCCGAAATCCCCAGCGTATCCTGTCAGGCGGCGAAGGCGAGGTTCGG
>NZ_RZSX01000802.1:0-2859 GCF_004023105.1 Mesorhizobium sp. M5C.F.Ca.IN.020.32.2.1
GCGCAACGGCTTTCGGGCGGCAATGACCGATGAGGAACGCATCTTGTGGCGGCATCTCTGGCGAATCCCCGTGGAAGGCACGCACTTCCGTAAACAAGCATCCGTCGGGATTTACTTTCCGGACTTCATGTCCCGTCAACTGAAATTGATCATCGAGGTCGACGGTGCCCACCACAGCTTTGATGACCAGCAGCGCCATGATGAGGTCCGAACGAAGCGGTTCGAAACCCAGGGTTATCGCGTGATCCGCTTCTGGAACCATGAAGTAAAAAAACGAACTGGATTCCGTGCTTGATACGATCTATGCGGCGGTGGAAGAACGGAAATCACTCGCCCCGAGAGATAACGCAGAGGGCGCTGGTGACCGAGACGCCGCCACCCCACCCCGGCGCTGACGCGCCGACCCTCCCCATCAAGGGGAGGGTGAGGAGCTAATTTATGCCCGACCTGCTTTTAGAACTCCGTTCGGAAGAGATTCCCGCGCGCATGCAGCGCAAGGCGGCGGGCGACCTGAAGAAGATGATGACGGACGGTTTGGTCGAGGCCGGGCTGACCTATGAGGCGGCGCGCGAATATTGGACGCCGCGGCGGCTCGCGCTCGACATTCGCGGCGTGACCGCGCGCTCGAAGGACATCAGCGAGGAGATCAAGGGGCCCTCGACCAAGGCTCCCGAACAAGCGGTCCAGGGTTTTCTGCGCAAGGCCGGTCTCTCCTCGATCGCCGAGGCGCATATCCATGCCGATCCGAAGAAGGGAGACTTCTATGTCGCCCATATTGCGAAGCCGGGCCGGGCGGCGGAAGAAATCATCGCCGAGTTGGTTCCAGGCGTCATCCGCGATTTTCCATGGCCGAAATCGATGCGCTGGGGGCCGGCCTCGGCGAAACCCGGATCGTTGCGCTGGGTGCGGCCGCTGCAATCCATCCTCTGCACCTTCGGCCCTGAGACCGAGGAGCCGGTGGTCGTCGATTTCGAGATCGACGGCATCCGCTCGGGCAACGTAACCTACGGCCATCGTTTTCACGCCCCGGGCGCGATCACCGTGCGCCGCTTCGACGACTATGCCGCCAAGCTGGAGGCGGCGAAGGTCGTGCTCGACGCCGACCGGCGAAAGGAGATCATCCTTTCCGACGCCAGGAATCTCGCTTTCGCCAACAGGCTCGACCTTGTCGAGGACGAGGGGCTGCTCGAGGAAGTGTCAGGCTTGGTCGAGTGGCCTGTGGTGCTGATGGGCGAGTTCGAGCAAGACTTTCTCGCCATTCCGGCCGAGGTGATCCGGCTGACTATCCGCGCCAACCAAGTGTTTCGTCACGCGGCCGCAGGGAGTCGGTGAAGAGCTTTCCAACCGCTTCATCCTGACCGCCAATATTGAGGCCAAGGATGGCGGCAAGGAGATCGCCTACGGCAACGGCAAGGTGGTGCGCGCGCGGCTGTCCGACGCGCTCTATTTCTGGAAGACAGACCAGGCCGACCTGCCTGATCTCGACCAGTTGCAGGCATCGGCGGAAAAGTTCGGGCTCAATCTCAAAAAGCCGCTCGACCAGCGCATGGCCCGCCTCGACCATCTCGGCGTCACCTTCCATGCCAGACTCGGCACCCAAGGTGAGCGGGTGGAGCGGATTGCACGGCTTGCTGACGAGTTGGCGCCGATCGTAGCGAGTTCAATCTCCCCCCTTGAGGGGGAGATGGCCGGCAGGCCAGAGGGGGTCGCCCCGCGTGAAGCGCCGGCATCCTCTGTCCGCGAGAGAGCGTTGCGTCAGGGCGTACCGACCCCCTCTGTCGCCTTCGGCGACATCTCCCCCTCAAGGGGGGAGATTCCCGCACTCGCACGGCGCGCCGCGGTGTTGGCCAAGGCCGATCTCACCACCGAGGTGGTCGGCGAATTCCCGGAATTGCAGGGCGCTATGGGCCGCAAATATGCGCTGCTGCAAGGCGAGCATCCCTCGGTCGCCACCGCAATTGAGGAACACTACAAGCCGCAAGGTCCATCCGACCGCGTTCCGACAGATCCAGTGTCGGTCGCCGTCGCGCTCGCCGACAAGCTCGATACGCTGGTCGGGTTCTGGGCGATTGACGAAAAGCCGACGGGGTCGAAGGATCCCTATGCGCTGAGAAGAGCCGCGCTGGGCGTGGTGAGGATTTTGGTTGAGAATCGTGTCCGGCTTGCGCTGACATCTCTCTTCGACCGCGCTTACCAGATGGCGAACTATCTCGCGTCCGGACGGCCCTTTAGCGCCGATCTCCTCGCCTTCTTCCACGACCGCCTGAAGGTCTACCTCCGTGACCAGGGCGCGCGGTATGATCTGATCGATGCGGTGTTGTCAGCGGGCTCGCGCCCAATCTCCCCCCTAGAGGGGGAGATGTCGGCGAAGCCGACAGAGGGGGGCGCTGTCCCGCCAACCTCTCATCCTGTCGCGCCCCCCTCTGCCCTGCCGGGCATCTCCCCCTCAAGGGGGGAGATTGGCCAATCGCCGAATGACGACCTCCTGCAAATCGTCCGCCGCGTGCAAGCACTTGGCTCCTTCCTCGACACCGAGGACGGCAGGAACCTGCTTGCCGGCACCAAGCGTGCGGCCAACATTCTGGCCGCCGAGGAAAAGAAGAAAACGACGGTTGCCGAACGTGCTGAGCCGACTCTGTTCCGGGAAGGGGCCGAGAAAGCGCTGTTTGCCGCGGTAAATCAGGCCGAGAAGGAAGCCGGCGAAGCGATTCAAAACCAAGACTTTTCCGCCGCCATGCTGGCGCTCAGCGCGTTGCGCGAACCGGTTGATTCATTCTTTGAACGCGTTCTCGTGAATGATGAGGACCAGGCCGTGCGTGCCAATCGTCTGGCACTGTTGGCACGCGTCCGGGCAGCGAC
>NZ_RZSX01000803.1:0-2856 GCF_004023105.1 Mesorhizobium sp. M5C.F.Ca.IN.020.32.2.1
GCCGCGGGCCGTTCCGCTGAGCGTCGCGATTGTCTCACCCGCCGCCACCCTGCCGCCGTCCGGGCAGCGGACTTGCATGTCCACCGCCGGGTCGATGAGCAGGAAAGAAAACGCCGCCAGATCGAGCCCGGCAATCACGCCCGACTGCCGTGCGATAAGCGCCAGCGTGGCCATGCAATCAGCGGGGATGATTGCATCGCTGGTCAGGTCGCCGGCCTTGCCAAGGTCTTCCAGAAGGGCGCTGCGCACGATCGGTTCGATAACGATCGAGGGGAGTGGCGACAATGACATCATGTCAGGTACTCCCTATCGGGGCTCGCCAGCCAAGGGCGACTGCAGCCTCCACCGCCTTGCCGAGCGTCAGCCGCAACGAACGGGTGTCGGCATTGCGACCCGGAAAATCGGACCGGTAGTGTGCGCCACGGCTCTCTTCGCGCCGAAGGGCCGCAATCGCAATCATCAGCGCGACCACGGCCGGATCGGACGCAGCCTGGTTGGCAGCGGCGATCGGCAGCAGCGCAGTGGCGGCCTCGCGCAGCGTCTCGCCGTCCCGGACGATGCCGAGCGCCTTGGAGACGATCGGCCTTATGCACGAAGGGTCCGGCCGCGGCGGCAGGAATGTTGAAAGGATCCGCCGTCGCCAGCCCGGCGAGGCGCTGGCGACGCTTTCGGCTACGAAGCCGGCTGTCGCCACCGCTTCCGTGAGCGAGTTGCTGGCGAGGCGATTGGCGCCATGCAGTCCGGTGCAGGCAACCTCGCCACAGGCCCACAAGCCCTTGAGGGAACTGCGACCCGCCGCGTCCACCCCTACGCCGCCCATGTGATAATGCGCCGCCGGGCGCACAGGGATCGGCTGAACGCAAGGATCGATGCCTGCCTCTAGGCAGAGCTGGGCTATGGCCGGGAAGCGCTTGCCGAATCTCGGACCGAGGGATTTCCGGGCGTCGAGGAACACGCGGTGTCCGGCGGCCAGCTGATGCCAAATCGCACGCGCGACCACGTCGCGTGGCGCGAGCTCGCCGCCAGGCGTGTCGGCGAGGAATCGCTCTCCCCGCTCGTCGACGAGCACGGCGCCTTCGCCGCGCACCGCTTCGCTCACCAGCGGCATCGGCCGGCGTGGATCATCCAGCGCGGTCGGATGGAACTGCACGAATTCAAGATCGGCGAGCTCCACGCCGGCTGAAGCCGCGAGCGCCAACCCGTGCCCAATTGAGCCCAGCGGGTTCGTCGTGTCGCGAAACAGGCCGCCGATGCCGCCGGTCGCCAGCACCACGCGCGACGTGGGCAGGCCGACTGTGCCCGTGCAGCCCACCGCGAGCACGCCGGCGATTTCACCGTCGTCCACGATCAGGCGGCGTGCCTGCATGTTTTCCAGGAGGGTGATCGAAGCGGTGCGCCGCACGCCGGCGGTGAGTGCGCGGATCAGCTCGCGGCCGGTCGCATCGCCGTCGGCATGCACGATCCGCCGGCGCGAATGCGCCGCCTCGAGCCCTAGCCGGATCGCACCGTCAGGGGCGCGGTCGAAAGTGACGCCGAAGCGCTCGAGGTGCTCGACCGCTTTAGGTGCGGCCTCGACTACGCGTCTCGCGATCGCCTCGTCGCAAAGGCCGTCGCCGACCGCTAGCGTGTCGGCGAGGTGCAGGTCGGAGCCGTCGTCGCACCCAAGGCTTGCTGCAAGACCGCCCTGGGCGAGTTCGCTGCACGCTTCGGTCCCCAGCGGTGCGCTGGAGATGAGGACGACCGGTTCGGGCGCCAGGTAAAGCGCCGTCATCAGGCCTGCCACGCCGGCGCCAATGATCACGGGTGCCCCGCCGATATCGCGGACGTCGAGGTTCATATGGAAAGCATGCGCTCGACCGCGCGACGCGCCGGCTTCGCGATCTGCCGGTCGATGGTCACGATATGGCGGTTTTCCTCGAGTGCGGCACGTATCTTGGCAAGCGTGATGCGTTTCATGTGGGGGCAGAGATTGCACGGCCGGATGAAGTCCACCTCTGGATGCTCGACGGCGACGTTGTCGCTCATCGAGCATTCGGTCATCAGCACGACGCGCGCCGGCTTATGACGGCCGACATAGTCGGACATCGCCGCCGTCGAACCGGCGAAGTCGGACTCGGCGACCACTTCCGGCGGGCATTCGGGATGGGCAAGCACGGCGACGCCCGGATGCGCGTCGCGCAGTTCGCGGATATCCGCGGTCGTGAAGCGTTCATGTACTTCGCAATGGCCCTTCCAGGCGATGATCTCGACGTCGGTCTCGGCGGCGACGTTGTTGGCCAGATATTCGTCGGGCACCATGATGACGCACGGCACGCCGAGCGATTCCACGATTGCCTTAGCATTACCGGAGGTGCAGCAGATGTCGGACTCGGCCTTCACGGCGGCCGAAGTGTTGACGTAGGTGATGATCGGCACGCCCGGGAAGCGCTGGCGAATCAGGCGCACGTCTTCAGGCGTGATCGAGTCGGCCAGCGAGCAGCCCGCCTCGAGATCCGGGATAAGTACGGTTTTGTCGGGATTGAGGAGCTTCGCCGTCTCGGCCATGAAGTGCACGCCGGCGAGCACGATGACGTCCGCCTTCACCGTCATTGCCTTGCGCGCCAGCGCCAGGCTGTCGCCGACGATGTCGGCGACGCAGTGGAAGATCTCCGGCGTCTGGTAGTTGTGCGCCAGAATGGCGGCGTTGCGCTCGCGCTTCAGCGCCAGGATAGCTTCGATATCCTCGGCAAAAGCCGGCCATTCGACTGGCGGGATCACGCGCCGGACGCGCTGATAGAGGGACGCGGCCGTAGCTAACGCGCCAATCATCCGCGCCTCCGCTTATATTCCGGCTGACAATAAGGGGCGCTTATATCT
>NZ_RZSX01000804.1:0-2846 GCF_004023105.1 Mesorhizobium sp. M5C.F.Ca.IN.020.32.2.1
CGGGCACAGTTCAACGGGCTCTACGGTGGGCAAGCGGCTGCGATCCTGTTTGTCGGTATCGATCTCGCCGCCGAGGACGCCGACCCGCAGCGCAGGTGGCTTGCCGTTTGCTTCGGCATGGGCTTTCAGGAACTTCGCCCCGAAGCGCTGGAGAGCCAGTTCGGATTGAAGGTGGCGCTGAACCGGCTTGGCCGCGAGCGAATCAAGAGTATCGACACGCGTAGGCCCGAAGATTCAACCATTCAGACCCGCTCACAAAACAGCCGGATCGGCGAGATCTTCGATTTCGGCGTCGATACATCGAATATCATTCTTCAGGCAATTACCGGCAAATCGGGGGATGAAGCGTTCGGGGGTACACTGACGGGAAGCGACGGGCTCAAGCTGAGCTGCGAGGTCGATTATGACGGGATCGACGATAAAGGTCTGACCATCATCAACTCATTCAACGATACGGCGTACCAGGAACTGTTTCCTTGGTACGGCAAGATCACGCCCATCCGGGATCGTTCGCGCGTGGACCAACTCAATCAGAACCTAGTCACCCGGTTGCAGAATGGGCAGCTCGACGCCATCCATCTCGCACCACCGGAAATCATCGACTATCAGAATATCGACCGGTTCAAATTCTCGGGTAGCTCACGGGCGGATGCGTTCGACGATCTTCGTCTGCCCGATTATCTGGCTCTCTTCGATGAGGACCACGCCGTCACGCTTGCACATCTGAAATCGGACAAGGTTCGTGTCGCGAGCGACGACGGACCGTTCCATGACCGATGGTCAGTGTTCAAATGTCTATGTGCAGAGGTCCAGTTCAACGACCACCTCCACATCCTCGCATCGGACGAGTGGTATGTGGTCAAGGATGATTTCGTCGCCACCGTCAACGCGGCCCTGGCGGAAATTCCGTTAGCTGGTCTCCAGCTCCCTTTCTACACAGCTGGCGAAAAGGAAGGCGACTACAACGCCCGCGCGGTCAATGCCCAAGCCGGGATGTATCTTTACGACAAAAACCTCGTGAACTTCGAAGGAGAGCGTGGCCGGGTCGAGTTTTGTGATATTCTGACCGGTGGCCGGCAGCTCGTGCATGTGAAGCGCCGCAGCAAGTCACAAACGCTGAGTCATCTGTTCCTGCAAGGACAGGTATCCGCCGAAGCATTTCTCGACCATCCACCGCTTAGAGCGCAAATTCGGGAGGCAATGCCCGAGATCGTCGGCCTAATCCCGGCGGAAAGGCCCAATCCGGCCGACTATGAAATCGTCTACGCGCTCTTGCACGAGGGAAATCCGACGCTCCCCTTCTTTAGCAAAGTCGCCCTGATGAGCATCTCGAAACAGCTTCGGAGAATGAACTACGGTGTAAGCCTTCTGTGGATTGGCCTCGCTCCAGTCAATCCGGTTTGAACTCTGGCAGTGAACCACCATCCGGACAGATGCAAGTTATCGTGCTGTTCTCGGCTGTATATGCTGCACCCGATGACGCCGACCGGCTCTGTATGGTCAACATCGAACCCGTTGGTTGCCTGCCAGATCGCCATGCCGCATGGGGTCGAAGAGGACGTCCCGCAACCGATCGAGTTAAAGGTAACCAGGTCGGAGGAGTCGCCAACGCACATTGCGAGGGAGATCCTGGGGCTGACTAAGATGAATTAGAACAACACTCAGTTTGACGGAAAATACCCTGTTACGCTTGGTTGCGCGCGAAAGGTTGGCCAAATTCTGAAGTACCTTGGAGATTCAGATGTGCCCCAAATCCGCTACGGCTACTAGATTGAAAACGGCTGTGGGGCCGAAAAGTGAACGTCCAGTGATGAACCACTACCTGGCGTCTCGCCCGCCGGGAGCGGGAGGGCGACCGGCGTTTTGGATTTCTTTCGCTCTCTGGCGTGTCCGCTAGCAGCATCGCCCTGCCGTTAGCCGACAATCCGGTTTCGGCCCCTGTCGAGACGTTCAATGCGTCGCGTGTTAAGGTTGACTCATGCGTGCAGTTCTGGCGCGATTGCTGAGTAGCGCGCAACATCCGTTGCACACCGATATTGCTAGGCCGGCACACTGAACAGCCAGCGGCCGACGTTCGTTCATGATCTTGGCAATCTCATTCAGGTCGCCTCGGCCCCTGCCCTCAAGGGCCCAGAAGAGCGGTGCCGGGTCCGCATACTGACTTGGAAAGAATGAGCGGGATCATGCCGCCCGCGGCGAGAGTATCGACCTCAAGATCGGTCTCAACAGCTGCCGTTCCGACCAACCCCGTCGACTCGCCTTCTGATCGACGAACCTCTATTTCGATTACATGGCGTGGTGCGACCATCTCGGCGTCGATGATGAGTTGATCGTTTGGTCCCAGTCCGACGATCGACTGCGCGTCGGCCGCCGAAATGATGATCGGGAGGACCCCCATCCCGATCAGGTTGGACCGATGGATGCGTTCGAAGCTCTTGGCGATGACTGCACGGACTCCAAGCATTGCGACTCCCTTCGCAGCCCAGTCTCGCGAAGAGCCGGCGCCGTATCGCTCGCCGGCGATGATGACGGTGCTGGTTCCCTCCACCTCATAGCGCTCGGCAATCTCCCACAATGGGCCGATATCGCCGCTTGGCCCGTGGATCGTGTGGCCTGCATCGCCGTTAGGCAGAAGCAGGTTCGACGCAGCTCCGTTGTCGAACAGGCCACGAACCATCGTCTTCCAATTGCCCCGTCTAGAGGCGAACACGTTCAGGGTGGATGGATTTTCGCCTCGATCGGTAAGATGCCGGCCGGCGTAGCTTGTCGCCGATATCTGTCCCGCCGGCGAAATATGGTCTGTGGTAATGTCGTCGCCGAGGACCAGCAGCGGCGCGGCAGTATAT